>DATLVW010000620.1:0-5073 GCA_035577085.1 Thermoanaerobaculia bacterium | reverse complement strand
GTGCCCGCATCGTCGTGAAAGCCGATCGAAGCCAGTTCACGGTCGGGGTCTCGTCGCGGGCAACCACCGTGACGAGCGCCCTGCGCACCAACAACGACAAGATGCAGCGGGTCATCGCCGCGTTGAAGGCACACGGCGCAGCGGAGAATGAGATCAGCACGTCGACCTTTTCGATCACGCAGCCTTTTGAAAATGGACGCCACGTGGTCGGCGAATACGAAGTTCAGAATTCCGTCACGGTGACGCGTAGCGCTGTGGCGAGCATCAGCGATCTGCTCCAGATCGCAATCGACGCCGGCGCAAACCAGGCGTGGAACGTACGATTCTTCCTGGCCGAACCGGGCCCTGTGCGCGACAAGGCACTCGCGGCGGCGTACAACGATGCCCGAGCCCGCGCGCAGAAGCTTGCCGCTGCGGCTGGAAAGTCGGTCGGCGATCTGCTGACGATCACCACCGAACAGTCGCCGCGGTTTCCGCTGGTCGGCGGAGGAGACCTGGAGTCGATGAGGCTCGCCGGTACCGCTCCGCCGCTGCAGTCGGGTATGCAGTCGGTCGAGGCGAGCATCGTGGCGCAGTTCGAGCTGAAGTGAGATGAAGCCGCGCGCGGCAACGGTGTCCGACGCCCCAGCGATCGCGCGCATTTACAACGAAGGGATCGACGACCGGGTCGCGACATTCGAAACACGCCACCGCACCGCCGAGGACGTGGTGCAGTGGCTGGACGGACGCCACCCAGTCGTCGTCGTTGAAGACGATGACGGCGCGGTGATCGCGTTCGCCGCGACGTCGACCTACCGGCCACGCGAGTGCTACGCCGGAATCGCGGAGTTCTCCGTCTATGCGGCGCGGGCCGCGCGCGGACGAGGTGCCGGGCGTGCGGCGATGGAAGCGCTTTTCGCTGCTGCGCGCAATGCCGGTTTCTGGAAGCTGGTTTCGCGAGTCTTTGTCGAGAACACGGCCAGCCGTGCGCTTCTCCGATCAATCGGATTCCGCGAAGTGGGCGTTTACGAACGCCACGGGCAGCTCGATGGAGTGTGGCGTGATGTGGTGATCGTGGAGAAGTTGCTTTCGCCGCCCAGGGCAGCTCAAACATCGTAGTGGCATCGTCATCGCAGGTCGTGTCAGTCGATGGGCCGCTCTGCACTGTTGCTGCTTTTTCTCGCCGTTTCCGCAACGAATGGAGCTGCGCAATACACGTACATCGTGCCGGTATCGGGGTTCGCGTTCGGGTTTCACAGTCAATACTTTACGAGCGTCACGGCATTCAATCCCAACTCTGTCCCTGCCACGCTGCGATACGAAGCGGTCTACCCGGCTCCAGGAAACACGAACTGCGCATTGCCGGCCTCCACGACCGTTTTGCCTCGAGGCCTGGTTGGTTTGTCCGTTGCCTGTTTCAATCTTCACGCGCTTCTTCTTACTTCCGATCAGCAGCTACGCCTCGTCGAAGAGGTCAATGCCAATTTCATTTCCATGGATGCGGCTGGAAACTCATTCGGGCGCCCCGAACTGGAACCGGTCGAAGTGGCTACCGACTGGATTGCGCCTGAGCGTGACGTGATGATTCCTCTAGTCAGGATTCTCGAACCAACGGACAGAGCAAACCTCATCCTTGTAAATCCGAACGACTTTCTACTTACCGTCACGCTCCATGTCGAGCGGCAGGAGCTTGGCGAGTCGGTGGATAGCACTCTGCAGGTTGAACCGCGGTCATTTCTGATGTCTCCCGTGGTGCCGATTCCCAACCCGATATCAATCGGATTTCCGCAGGGTCTTGAAGGCATTCATCGAATCACGCTCCGAGCGAACGGAAAGTTCCAGGCGGGTGTTTCGAATACCGATGGCTGGGGGACAATCTACAGGCCCGCTATCCCCTTGCAGCCCTGAGGGATGACAAACGCGGATCTGCGTGTTAGACCGCACGCCGCGCAATGCCAGACCCCAAATTCATCCGTAATTTCTCGATCATCGCTCACATCGACCACGGCAAGACGACGCTCTCGGACCGTCTGCTGCAGAAGACGGGCGCTGTCGAAGGCCGTGAAATGCACGAGCAGATGCTCGACGACATGGACCTCGAGCGCGAGCGTGGCATCACCATCAAAGCGCGCGCGGTCAACCTGCAGTACCGCGCCAAGGATGGTCAGGACTACGTCTTCAACCTGATCGACACGCCCGGACACGTCGACTTTTCGTACGAGGTCTCGCGCAGTCTGGCCGCGTGCGAAGGTGCGGTTCTCGTGGTTGACGCCACTCAAGGAGTCGAGGCGCAGACGCTGGCGAACAGCTACCTTGCAATCGCCAACAATCTCGACATCCTCTCGGTCATCAATAAGGTCGACTTGCCGTCGGCAGAGCCGGAGAAGGTGCGCGAGCAGATCGAGAACGTCATCGGCCTCGATGCTCACGACGCCGTTCTTGCCTCCGCGAAGTCGGGCATCGGCGTCGACGAGATCCTCGAGAAGATCGTCACGAAGATCAGCGCGCCGAAGGGTGACGCGAACGGTCCGCTGCGCGCGCTGCTGTTCGACTCCTGGTACGACTCGTACCGCGGGGTCATGTGCCTGGTGCGCATCGTCGACGGCGAGATCCGCAAAGGGATGCGCATCAAGTTCCTTTCGACCGACCGCATTTACGAAGTGACCGAGATGGGCGTCTTCACGCCGAAGATCAAGCTCGTCGACAGCCTCGGCGTCGGCGAAGTCGGCTTCTTCTCCGGCAACATCAAGGACATAGTCCAGGCCAAGATCGGCGACACGATCACGGCATCGAACGCATCGCCGCCGATGCTTCCCGGCTTCGAGGAAGTGAAGCCGATGGTCTTCGCCGGCATCTTTCCGATCAACACCGACGACTACGAAGCCCTGCGCGACGCCGTCGGGAAGCTCAAGCTCAACGATGCCTCGTTCAGCTACGAGCCCGAGAGCTCGCTCGCACTCGGCTTCGGTTTCCGCTGCGGTTTTCTCGGTCTGCTGCACATGGAGATCATTCAGGAGCGGCTGGAGCGCGAGTTCAATCTGGAGCTGCTCACCTCCGCGCCCGGCGTGCGCTATCGCATCCAGAAGACCGACGGCGACGAGCTGTGGATCGAGAATCCGCAGAAGATGCCTGACCCTGCGTACATCAGCTCGATTGAGGAACCGTGGATCGAAGCGACCATCCTCACGACCGATGAATTCGTTGGCCCGATTCTCGCTCTTGCGACGGATCGGCGAGGCGTACAGAAGAAGCTCGAGTACGTAAGCGCCAACAGAGTCATGATCGTGTATGAGATGCCGTTGAATGAGGTGATCCTCGATTTCTTCGACAAGCTGAAATCGATCTCACGCGGATACGCCTCGCTCGATTACCAGTTCGTGGGTTACCGGGAAAGCGATCTGGTGAAGATGGACATTCTGATCAACGGGGACCCGCTCGATGCTCTCTCTCTCATCGTGCACAAGGAGAAGGCATACGCGCGCGGCAAGCTCCTCGTCGAGAAGATGAAGGAGTTCATCCCCCGCCAGATGTTCGCCGTCGCTTTGCAGGCAGCCATCGGTAATCGAATCATCGCCCGCGAAACCGTGAAAGCGATGCGCAAGGACGTCCTCGCCAAGTGTTATGGCGGCGACATCTCGCGCAAACGCAAGCTCCTCGAGAAGCAGAAAGAGGGGAAGAAACGGATGAAACGGGTGGGGAAAGTCGAGATACCGCAGGAGGCCTTTCTGGCAGTGTTGAAGATTGACTGAGTCACCTCCTTATCCGGGGAGGTGTGCGATGAAATCTTCAAGTCGTTCGGTAGTCCTTGCCGTTGCAGTCGTCGTTCTCACCGCCGCGGAGGCGAATGCCGCCGGGGTCGATTTCAAGGACTCGCGAAGAGCGCTCGGACGCGAAGATGACATTCGCGTCGATGCCCAGATCGCCCAGGACACGATCTCCTCCTCGTCACCGATCAGCGTCACGTACCAGATCGAGAATCTGACCTCCGAGCCGATCGCCGTTGCGGACAAGATCTGTGATTCGTCGTTTGATGCGGACACGCAGACGGTCACGCTCTCGATCGGCGCGGAAGTTCCGCAGGGAACGGCCATGCCGCATCTGGTAACGATCGCGCCGGGCCAGAAGCGCGTGCTGCACACCGGCGCAATGGTTCAGGTCGTCCAGGGAAACTCGCACTCGCCGATGGCTCGGGTGCCGCGATATGTGCAGATTACGGTCAACGTACTTCGCGATCTGAGGCCGTTCGCGAAGCTGATCGAAGAGCAGTCGCACGCCGCGACCGTGCCATTGCCGAACAATCTTTTCGATCAGTGGGTGGATAGTGTCTCGACGGTCGATCTCAATTCTCTGCCGGTGCGCTGGACGAATTCGCCACGAGCGGGCACTGCGGAGTCGGGCGCGCCCGGGCGCTTCTAAGCGAGGCGGCGGGCGGTAGATCCGAGTTTTCCCACGCACATATCGTGCAACGCGATACACTTCGGCGCGCGGAAAGCCGGAAGCCATCGATGGCAGGCATGAGCCGCAGAAGAGGAGATGTTGATGGCTTCCAAGGTTTTCGTAGGGAATCTCGACTTCAACACGACGCGCGACGAGGTCGAAGCGTTGTTTGCGCAGGTCGGAACGGTACGAGACGTGTTTCTTCCGACCGATCGCGAGTCGGGTCGACCCCGCGGGTTTGCGTTCGTCGAGTTCGAGTCTGATGAGGATGCGGCGAAGGCGATTGAAAAGTTCAATGGACATGACCTCGGTGGCCGCGCGCTTCGCGTAAATGCCGCCGAGGATCGCCCGCCTCGTGCTGGCGGCGCCGGCGGCGGCCGTTCATTCGGCGGCGGCGGTGGCGCAGGCCGCGGTGGTGGCGGTGGCGGCTACAGCGGTGGTGGCGGCGGCGGTGGCGGTTACGGCGGCGGTGGAGGCGGCGGCTACGGCGGTGGCGGTGGTGGGGGCTACGGCGGTGGTGGCGGCGGCGGAGCGTACGGTGGCGGCGGCGGCAAGCCGAAAGGCAGCCGGCGCAACATCCGCGCGAAGAAACGCGGCCTCTGATCGATCACGACAACCTGGCCTCCCTCACGGGAGGCCTTTTCATTTGTACGTTTG
>DATLVW010000619.1:0-4363 GCA_035577085.1 Thermoanaerobaculia bacterium | reverse complement strand
CATCGGCGTCTTGACGGTGCGGTGGCTGTAGTCGGGATACTTCACGGTGCTTTCGATCTCCACGTCCATCGGACCCTGAGGACCCTGCGCCTGCATGGAGCCGATGGAGTGCGTTGCTACGACGGCATCGATCTTCGCTTTGCCGCCGACGAAGCTCTGCACCTTCTTGATCAACGCCAGTCCCTCGGGGCTGCTGGACGTTGGCTTCGATGGGGCCGCGGCTGTCGCTCCGGCGGTCGCAACTACGGGCTTGGCGCCGGGCTCGGGGATCGTGATATCGACCGGAGTTACGGCGCCGAGGGTGGAGAGAGGCTTGTCGAAATCCTTTTCCTTGCCGACGACCAGGACTGCGACCTGATTCGGCTGCACGTACTTCCTGGCCACGCGCGCAACGTCATCCGCCGTCACCGCCTGCAGCTTCGCCGGATAGGTCTGATAGAAGTCGGCGGGATAGCCGTAGAACTCGAGGTTCACGCGCTGATCGAGGACCTTCGACTTCGAGTCGGCCGTGAAGACATAGGCGTTGAGGATTGCTTCCTTCGCCTGCGCCAGCTCATCGGACGTGAACGGCTTCGTTTGAAGATCGCCCAGATCCGTGCGCAGCGCGTTGACCGCTTCGACCGTCGAGCCGCTCTTCGTTCCCATCCAGATGTGGAACAGGCCCGGCCGGTCCCACGTCGTATCGACGCCGCCGCCGACGCCGTAGGCGAGGCCGCGCTGCGTACGAATGTCGTTCATGAGGCGTCCGGAGAAGCCTCCGCTCAGGATCTCGTTCATCACCTGCATGGCGTAGAAATCGGGGCTGTTTCGCAGCACGCCAGTCCCGCCGTGGACGACGTAGATGTTGCTCTGCGTCACGTCATCTTTGGCCACGAAGTACACGCCCGCTTTGGCCGGCGAGCCGCCAGTGGGCGCGGCAGTCGGAGCCTGCGGACCCTTTGCCCACGACCCGAAGGCGTCGCGAAGTTTCTTCTCCATCGCTGCGCTGTCGAAGTCGCCAACGATGCTGAGGATGATGTTGTTCGGATAGACGAACCGCTTGTGGAAGGCCACCAGATCGTCGCGGGTGATGCCGTTGACGGTCGTGTATTCAGGCACACGCGCGTACGGTGAGTCGGCGCCGAAGCCGAGCTTGGACATCTCGCGGTCTGCGATGCCTTTCGCGTCGTCGTTGCGGCGCGAGATCGCCGTCGTCGCAGACGTCTTTGCCAGATCCACCTTTTCCTGGCGGAAGGCGGGATGCTCGAGGACATCGACGACGATCGGGAAGACCGCGTCAAAGTCGCCCTTCAGCATGTGAAAGCGAACGCTGGAGGCGTCTTCGTTTGCGTTTGTTTCGACGGCAGCGGCGCGGGCTTCGAGGAAGTCGTCGAGCTCATCGCCGGTCTTCGACGTCGTGCCGCCGGTCCGCCAGGCAGCGCTGTAGATTCCTGCGAGGCCGGTCTTGTCGGCGGCAAGATCACGCGCGCCTCCGCGGATGCGGGCAGTGCCGCGGATCAGCGGAAGCTCGTGATCCTCCATCAGAAAAATCACCATGCCGTTGGCGAGCTGCACCCGCTTCGGTTGCGGCATCTGGATCTGGTGCAATGGCGGCGTCTTGATCTCGTGGTAATCGGAAACCTGAGCCATCAGCGGCAGGGACAGAAGTGCTGTCGCCGCCGCGATCGCATGGATGCGAAGCGATTTCATTTCGTGTCTCCCTTCGATGCCGGAGTGGCTTTCTTCACGGACTCGATCATGGCCGTGGTCCGGTTGGTCGGAGTGAACGTGGCGTTGGCGACGCGCTTGATGTCGGCAGCCGTCACCTTGTCGATCTTGTCCACCTCACGGAAAAGCTCGCGCCAGTCGCCGAAAACGGTCTGGTAGGTGGCCAGTTGAATGGCCAGTCCGGAGTTGCTGTCGAGCTGCATCAAAAGCCCGGCCTTCGTGCGCGTCTTGATCGACTGCAGGTCGTCGGCGGAAACATCTTCCGTCTTGAGCCGCTCGATCTCGGCGTGGATCGGCTCCGCCAGCTCGGCGGCCGTGTGACCGGCCGTGGGGATGCCGAAGAAGGCGAAAAGGTTCGGGTACTTCCGTCCCGGGAAGCCGTTGAATCCGGCGGCAACCGCGGCCAGCTTTTTGTCGCGGACAAGCGACCGATACAAGCGCGAGGTACGTCCCTCGGACAGCAACATCTCGATGGCGTCGAGCGTTGCCGAATCAGGATCGGTCGCTGCCGGACGATGGTAGGCCTCGAAGTAGACCGGCTGGGCCTGTTCATGAAGGATGACGCTTCGCTCCGCGGTCTGTTTCGGCTCGATCGTGCGGAGCGGATCGGGTGCTGGCGCTTTCGGCAGCCGCCCGAAGTATTTGTCCATGATCGGCATGACCTCGGACGCCTTCACGTCGCCGACGACGGCCACGACCATGTTGGCCGGAACGTAGTACTTGGCAAAGAAAGCCTTGGCGTCGGTGGCCGAGAAACTCTCCAGATCGGATGGCCAGCCGACGACCGGCTGTCCATAGGGATGCGCCGTGAACGCGGCGGCCAGGGCCTGCTCGATCATGCGGCCGATCGGCGTGCTCTCGGTACGCATGCGGCGCTCTTCGTGAACGACGTCGCGCTCTTTGTAGAACTCGCGGAACACGGGATGAAGGAAACGCTCGGAGTCGAGGTAGGCCCAAAGCTCGACGCGGTTCGACGGCATCGAGTAGAAGTAGGTCGTCTCGTCGTCGTTGGTGAACGCGTTCACGCCGACGGCGCCGGCGCGGTCGACGATCTTGCTGAACTCGTTCGGCACGACGAACTTCTGGGCGTCGTCGATGGCGGCCTTCCACGCTTTGTCGAGCGCGGCGATCTTGGCCTCATCGTGGTTGACGGGATCGCGGCGCGCATGGTCGTACGCGGCGTAGGCCTCTTCGACCTTCGCCAGCGCCGCCGACTCCGCGGCGTAGTTCGAGGTCCCGACTTTGTCGGTGCCTTTGAACGCCATGTGCTCAAACATGTGCGCAAGGCCGGTGATCCCCGGGACTTCCTGTGCCGATCCGGTGTTCACGATCGTCGTGAACGAAAAGACCGGTGCCTCGGGGCGCTCCATGACGATCACGGTCAGGCCGTTGTCGAGCTTGCGCACGGTGGTGCGCTTCTCGAACGAGGCGAGATCCTGCGCGTGCAGGGTCGCTGTGATCGTCAGAAGCAGGAAGATTGATGTGGACAGTCTTCGAGCTGCTTCCTTCAAATGATGCCTCCAGTGGTTTGATGGTTGTTGATTTTGCCGCGCGTGACCGGACAAACCTGTCCCGGGACGCGAGGATCGAGCCGTTTTCGTGATACGTCTGACGCGAAGAAGGGTTTCTTTTATTGCAAAACGACGACGAATCTCAGTATCGGGGCTGGCGACGGCCGGGTCCGGTTCCCCCGAAGGGCATTGAGCCTGAGCCGGGGGAGTCGCTCGACTATCTCTGCGGTCATTTTCGCATCTTCCAGTACGAGAAGGGGCATCGCTACTCAACCGATGATGCCATGACCGCCTGGTACGCGACGCAATGGGCTCCCCGGGTCGATCGCGCCGCCGATCTCGGCTCCGGCATCGGCTCCGTGGCGATCCTCTCAGCCTGGCGACTGCCCGGTGCTACATTCTGCACAGTGGAAGCGCAGGAGATGTCACTTCGCCTGGCGCGCAAGAGCATCCAGTACAACGGCCTCGAAGGGCGTTTCACCACCTACCTCGGCGACCTTCGCGACGAAACGCTCCTCGCCAACGAGGCGCCTTTCGACCTCGTCACCGGCTCGCCCCCGTACTGGCCTGCAACTGATGCGACTGTCGCCGCGCATCCGCAAGCAGTGCCTGCGCGGATCGAAGTGCGCGGAACGGTCGCCGACTACGCCGCCGCCGCGTCTCGCATCCTTGCCCCAGGGGGCACGTTCGTCTTCGTCTTCGCGAACAAACGCAATCAACGGAAAGGGGTCAGGTCTAAAGTTGAAAGTGACCCACCGCTTTTGGCGACTTCTCCCACCACTAATGTCGGGTCACTTTCAACTTTAGACCTGACCCCACGCCAGCCCGGAGAAGACGCCGGTGTCGCCTTCGCCGAGGAGGCCTTGCGCTCCAACGGCCTCGTGCTGCTCCGCCGCCGCGACATCATCTTCAAAGAAGGCAACCCTCCGATGATCTCCCTCTTCGCCGCCATGCGCGCCACCGACCTCCCGCCCGGCCGCAAAGCGTGGATCGAACCACCGCTCATCATCCGCACCCGCACCGGCGCCGTACACCCGGAGTACGCCGCCATCCGCATCAGCTTCGGCTTCCCACCGGGGGATACTGCGGGTCAGGTCTAAAGTCTAAAGTGCCGAATGGGCTCATGGCTTTTGCGACGATCGTCC
>DATLVW010000618.1:0-5089 GCA_035577085.1 Thermoanaerobaculia bacterium | reverse complement strand
TCCCCCTTGTGGCGGGGCTTTTGTTCATGAATCGGGACCCGAATCAACTCTCCGAATTGGGGCGGCACGGCAGCCGCGACAACGATTGGGCCCGCCGCGACGAGTTTCTTGCGGCGCGAATCGACCTTTAGATTCAGGCCTTCCAACGCGCGTGCGCCCAGCAGTTGGAGATCGCCCTTTTGCGCAAACACAACTTCGTCCACAGTCTCTGATTCGTCCACTTTGAGCACGGCGTAACCAACCGAGCGGGTAATGATGGAACCATTCGCCATCTGAAACTGCAGGTCTTTCTTGCGCGGTTCGATTCCGATCTTCGCCAATACTGCACTATCGATCCAGGTCGCTTCCGGGCCGGTGTCGACCATCATTCTCGGAACAACGGCAGACTTTGAATTCCGAGTGTTGACGACTTTACAGCCGACATAAAAGAGTCCCATACACGGAAATGATACCTCCTCGACACCGTCCGATCGAATGAAGGTCACCGGTTCGCCTCCGGTTTTTCGAAGTGACGATGATTCCGGTATCCGAGAAAATCTGTTTCGCGTTCGATCAGAGGTGCTGCTTCGAAGCTCGTCATGAACACCGCTTTGGGATCGGGTAAGTAGTTATGCGCCATGTGGTTACGAGCAACCAATAACCGAAGGCCTGACCCCACGTGTTTCCTGATGTTTTCGCGGGTTTTCCAAGTTGCTGTCGCGCGTGGCTTGACTAACCTCCGGATTGCGGCGAACGTCCCATTCAGTCAGTGGGCTCCCACCTGTAGGAGGCGACGATGAGGCAATTAAGAACTGTCTATCTCCTGGCAATGCTCCTTTCCAGCACTGCCATCTATGGCCAACAAGGCGCGAGCAGCGGCAGCTCTCCGGCGGACATCATTTACGCGCGGCCCGGTAAACTCGTTTCCGTCAACGGATTCCGTCTGAATCTCTACTGCATGGGGAGCGGTTCGCCCACGGTCGTCTTCGATTCCGGATGGGGAGACTGGGCGCCCGCGTGGTCGACGGTGCAGCCGGAGATCGCCAAATGGACGCGTGCCTGCAGCTATGACCGCGCCGGCACCGGGTTCAGCGAACCCGGTCCGATGCCGCGTACCAGTGTGCGCATCGCAAAGGAGCTGCGAACTGCGCTGCATCGTGCCGGCATCGGCGGGCCGTACATTCTGGTCGGGAGCGCGTTTGGCGGCGACAACGTGCGCACCTTCGCGGATCTGTTTATGGACGAGGTTGCGGGGCTGGTCCTGGATGACGCGGATCCCGTCGACCTCGAACCGAAGGCGATGCAGGAAGAGTCGCATCGAGGACAAGCGCACATCCCTGTGGACCTGCGCGCATGCCGAGACTTGATCGCCGAACACAAACCGTTGCCGAAGGTGTCGTCGCGTCCTGACCGGCCGCCACAGAGTTGCGCGCAGCGGTTCTTTTTCCGAGGTCTGCCCGACGCGGCGTGGTCTCCGGAATTGAACGCCAAACTACTGGACCTCGCGCAAACCAAGGTTGCCATGTATGACGCTTATGCCTCGGAGATGGAACAAACTCCGGCGGACGAGATCTATCTGCAACGACACCGCCGTTCCTTCGGCTCCCGCCCCATCCGCGTGCTTACATCCGGAAACCACGGAGTCGGCCATTTGGAGAGGAAGCCGCCGGACACGCCGGAACACCTTAAATACGAGCAGGAGACCACGCTGGCCCAGGCGCGCTGGCTCGAACTCTCTTCGAACTCCAGACAGATCTTCGCCCGCAATAGCTCGGAATATATCCAGTTCGACGAGCCGGATACGGTCATCAACGCCATCCGCGACGTGTATGACCAGACAAAACAGCCCTCGGACCACAAGACTTCGGCGCACAAGCCGGCCACTGTCTTCCGCGATTGCAGTGAGTGCCCCGAAATGGTCGTCGTTCCCGCCGGCGATTTCACCATGGGTTCTTCCGACGCCGAAAAATCGTGGGCCGCTAGTCACGGAAGCAATAAAGCGTCGGTTGCTGATGAAGCTCCGCAACATCAGGTCTCATTACCGTCGTTCGCGCTCGGCAAGTACGACGTCACTCGTGGCGAGTTCGCGGCATTTGCTCGCGAGACGGGATACCCGGCCGGTGATGGTTGCGGCCGCGGCCGTGCCATCTTCAAATGGGAGAAGGATCCGAAGTCGACCTGGGAAAGCCCCGGCCATGTGCAGACTGACCGTGATCCGGTCGTGTGCGTGAGCTGGCAGGATGCGCGTGCCTATATCGCCTGGTTGAACCGCAAGGCGCATCGCGGCGGCGCGGGCGCGGCCGCAGCAAACGAGCCTTATCGGCTGCCCAGCGAAGCGGAGTGGGAGTATGCCGCACGCGCCGGAACGACGACGAAGTTCTACTGGGGCGATGACGACGCGGCCGCTCCTGTCCATGCCTGGTTCAACGCCAACTCCGGCTGCGAAAAGATCGAGGGTCTTTATTGCGAGAATGGCCAGCCACATCCGGTGGGCGCGAAGCCGCCGAACGCATTCGGCCTTTATGACATGGCAGGGAACGTCTGGCAGTGGACGGAGGACTGTTACGACAACAGTTACGCCGGCATTCCCGCGGATGGGCGCGCGAACGAAACCCCCTCGAGCGACCCCAAGGCCAGGGACAGCCAGGGCAATTGCCTCCGCGTTGATCGCGGCGGCTCGTGGATGTTTCCGGCCTGGCTGCTGCGACCGGCCACTCGGGAACGCAATCCCGCCGGCTTCCGCGCGGACATCATGGGCTTCCGCGTCGCGCGAACGCTCCCGTGAAGGAAGGGGTCAGATCTTCGTTTTTCTATCGATCCGAGTCTATCGTGGGCGCTTCGCGCCCGCGCGATGCAGCGCCTCCGGTGAGAGACAGATCGCCGCGTGGCGCCGATGCGATTCGCGGTCGAGGTTGCCACATCGAGGAGTCTTGCGGGCGCGAAGAGTCCTGCTCCCGGTCGTATGCTCCTCGGTGTGCGCCGCCTGGACCGAGCTGGTGGGCAAGGAACTGGCAGTCGAGGGGTCGCGACTCCGGACGGGAAAAGCTATACTGATCGCGCTCATCGATAGCAGCACCATGTGCCGACCGATCATCGCTTGCTGGGCATTGCTCTTCGTATGCGCGGCGGTTCCGCAGGCAGACGCTTCGCAAGACATACGCAGGCCGCTGGGCGTCTACGCAAAGGTCGACGTCGAGACCGCGATCCAGGGCTATCCCGGTTCTGTCACACCGTCGCCGGCACAATTGCACTCCTACCTTCGCGCGCTCTACGCGGACCTGTTGGCCAACCCTGCGATCTCGGGGATCACCGTCGGAATGCACTGGGACAACATCCAGCTATCCGAGACGATTTATGATTGGAGTTACCTGGACGACGCCTTCGACGACGCCGTTGCCGCTCGGAAGCCCGTCCAGCTCATCATTACGCCCGGCTTCAATTCACCGCAATGGCTGTTGGCGAAAATCCCCTCCTGTGATGGACTCTTTACCAATGGAATCGCTTCGGCCGATTGCGGTTCCGTGACCTTCGAGGGATTCCCGCAGGAGCAACACTCCGACAACAAGGTGCTCCCTCTGCCCTGGAACAGTATCTATAAAGGGGCCTGGCAGAATCTCCTCACACAGCTCAATGCCAGATACTCCGCCAATCCCGCGTTCGTCTGCATCGCCGTGGCGGGGCCGACCGGCCCGTCGGATGAGATGATCCTTCCTACCACGGCCAACGACGCGTCCATCCAACCGTCAGGCCTTTTGGTCGATGATACGTGGGCCGCCCTGATCAAGCATTCCTTTCCGGACAACAGCAGTTACCAGGGCTCGGATCAGGTGTTCATCGATGAGTGGAAACAGGTCATTGACGCGTATGAGAGGATTTTTTCAGGAGTGACCCTTTCGGTAAGTCCTGACGCGGGGAATGACCTGCCCGCGTTCGGCAGGAAGGTTACGCCGCATCCCGACAACGTACTGTACGTCAACGACTGCGCGGCCAGCATCGCCAGCAATATTGGCCTCATGTCCTGCGAAGCGAAAGCGGAGATCCTGTCCTATTTCGTCGCGGTGACCGGTCCTAATGGAAAGGTAACCCGAGTCGGTGGAATGACGGCCTCGAGCCCGGCTACGCTCGCCGCAGGCGATATTGGTATCGGCGGTGTGAAGCTGCTGACGTTGTTTTCGCCGCCGCCTTCTCCTCCGCTCCTCGGCGGAGCCGAATTCGATCATCCAGTCTCGGGCTCGAGCAACTTTCAGGACGAAGGATGTCCGAGTTATCCGACCGTGTGCGCGGGCCTCACGGTCGAGGAGGCCGCCTACCATGTGCTGACGATCTTTTTTAACGGGACGCCGGTCGCGGCATCCTACGGCGGAACGCCGGGCGATGCGCACATGCACTATCTGGAGGTCCCTTACGTGGACGTTCAATATGCGGCAACGCATCCAGCCCCGGCTGTACCGAGCTCGATCATCGGGAACATGTCGCTCCAGGATCTGCTGAACAAGGCCAGCCACGACCTGACCGTGATCAACGCCCCGCGCCGGCGCGCCGATAGACACTGAGGACCGTGACAAAACGAAAAAGGCCGCGAGTCTCGCAACTCGCGGCCTTCGAAGCACTTGCGATTTGGCAGGCGCTACCGGACTCGAACCGGTGACTCCCACCGTGTGAACTAGAGACCCCGTCCCCGGATATCCTAGGATGTCCGTAGATTCAGTGGTTTACGAGGGTCCCGGGACATCCCAGGATGTCCTCGGATGGCCGTAGGTGGACCCGTCGAACACCTCGCGAACACTACGTCATTCTGGAAACCGAGTTTGAGCACCGGCGAGGGTATCCGTACGTAAAGGCTCAGCGAACAGCTTCGCGTAGTCGACTATCCGAATGCCACGGCTATCGGGCGGTCTGGCCATCCTGGCAGACACTGCAGCCAGTGTTCCACGGACCTTTACTCGGTCGAAGCGCGACAGACCCCGGCGATGCGTTCCTGATCGAGCTCGATCAGGCGGGACATCGCCTGACGATAGCGCCAACCGCGGGTCCGGTCGGATTCTCTTGATTTCGGCTGCAGGGGTAGTCCGTTCGCTGGACGATTGATTGCAAGAAAACAAGAATTTCT
>DATLVW010000617.1:0-7759 GCA_035577085.1 Thermoanaerobaculia bacterium | reverse complement strand
GGTTAACCGAGATGACACGCAACTTTCTACGAAGTTCTTCGTTGACAACTACGATCTATTTCGTAGATGATCACCAAACGAAGGAGAACTCCGATGAAAACTGCACTTTTGATCCTCCTCGCCATCGCCATTTGCTTCAGTGTCTACGCCGCCAGCGATTCCCGCAACGGCGTCTGGACCGCGGAGCTGAACACCGATGGCTCAGCTCTTCAGGTCACGCTCTTCCGCGGCAATCACGACTCCGAAAGGAGGTTTGGGCGCGGGATGAACAACGTGATGGGCTTCGAGCTGTCGCTGGGCTCGCTGACCGGGCTCACGTCCGCGGACGTCAAATCGACCGCGGCGAACGTGCAGTTCTCGATGTCGCGTCCCGCCGGGAAGATCAGCTTCGAAGGGCGCTTCTCGGACGGCAACGGAGCAGGAAACTTCAAGTTCGCGCCCAGCGAGGCCTTCGTGCGCGAGATGGCCACCCTCGGCTACACCGATTTCAAGGACGATGAGCTGCTCGTCTTCGCCACCACCGACTTCACGCCGCAGACCGTTCGCGATCTGCGTGCGCTCGGCTATCAGCCGACGCAGAAGGAGATCATCGAGGCGGCCATCTTCCGGATCGACGCGAACGCGATCCGCGAGTTCAACCGCCTCGGCTACCCGAATCTCACCTTTCGCGAGCTGGTCAACTTCCGCGTCGGCAACGTGAACGCTGCTTTCGTCAACGGTATGAAGGAGCTCGGATACACCGACATCTCCGCGCACAAGCTTGCCAATCTGGCAATCCTCGGCGTCACGCCCGCGTACGTGCGCGAGCTGCGCGCGGCGGGCCTGAAGGATCTGTCCGCGCACGAAGCCGAACAGCTTCGGATCGGCAACATCACCCCGGCCAAGATTACCGAGTACAAACGCCTCGGGTACGCGCTCAGTTCGCACGAGCTGAGCGAATTCGGCATCCAGGGCGTGACGCCGAAGACGATCGAGGAGCTCAACGCCATGGGCTACGGACACCTCACAGCGCACCAGCTCGTGGAGATGCGAATCTTCGGCGTGACCCCCGACTACATCCGCAAGGTCGAGGCAAACGGATACAAAGGCGTGCCGGTCGAAAAGCTGATCAAGCTGCGGATGAGCGGCGCGGACGAGTTGATGACGGGAAAGTAGTCACCCTCGTGTGCGGTGACAGAATGTGGCGGTGGTCAAGCTCGCCTACCGCTCCCCGTACGATTGGAACGCCATCCTCAGGTTCCTTCGCCCGCGCGCCATCGCCGGCCTGGAGACGATCGACGATGTGGCTTACATGCGCGGCTCCGTTCGCGTGACGCACGACGCCGCGCGCAACGCGATCAACGTCAGCGACAAATCGGCGGCGGATCAGGTTCGCAAGATCTTCGACGTCGATGCGGACATCGAGGCGATCGAAAAACACTTCGCGCGCGACCCGACGCTCGGTCCGCTCGTCCGCGCGCATCGCGGAATCCGCGTGCCCGGCACTTGGGACTCATTCGAGATGGCTATTCGCGCCATCGTCGGCCAGCAGATCAGCGTCGCCGGCGCGACGACGCTGATAACGCGCATCGCGACGCGGCACGGCATCAGGCCGCTCTCACTGATGCGCGCACGCACGAATCCGGGCATGCCGCAAGCGCGATGGAACTCGATTCGCGGCCTGGCCAAGGCGGTCGCCCGCGGCGAGGTCTCATTCACCCGAGGCGCGACCTTGGAAGAATCGATCGAGCGACTGACCGCGCTGCCGGGCATCGGTCCCTGGACCGCGCACTACATCGCCATGCGCGCCCTCCGCGAGCCGGACGCCTTCCCGCACAGCGACCTCGGTATCCGCAAAGCCGCCGGCACGACCAGCGACCGCGAGCTCCTGGCCCGCGCTGAGGCTTGGCGCCCTTTTCGGTCGTACGCGACGATGCTGCTGTGGCGCAGTTTGTAGGTTTACGATTGATCCGCAGATGACGCAGATGTTCGCAGATAGTTCAAGAGTGCGTCGCTCTCATCTGCGAACATCTGCGTAATCGCGGATAAAATAACCGTCCCCGATGCTGCGCTACACCTTCACCGACACCCCAATCGGCGCAATCCTCATTGCCGGCGACAGCGAATCCATCGTCGAGATCCACTTCGCCGGCGCGAAGCCGAAGTCAGACTGGATTCGCGATGACGACGCCTTCCCCGAGGCCAACGATCAGTTGCGCGCGTACTTTGCCGGCGAGCTGCAAACCTTCTCGTTGCCATTGGCCCCACAAGGAACCGAGTTCCAAATGTCCGTCTGGCGCGCGCTGCAACAGATTCCCTACGGCGAAACTACCACCTACTCCACCATCGCCAATCGAATCGGAAGACCAGCCGCAATCCGCGCCGTCGGCGCCGCCAACGGCGCCAACCCCATCCCCATCGTCATCCCCTGCCACCGCGTCATCGGCGCCAACGGCTCCATGACCGGCTTCGGCGGCGGAATCGACGTGAAGCGAAAACTACTCGCCCTTGAGGCGAGAGTGGCGGGACAGACGCTGTTCTAATCGGTAACGTCAGGTTACGGAAATGGACGTTGGCACCGCCTGAGAGTTGAGTGCTTGGTTACTTCGGTTCAAACGACGATTAATCTCCAGCGGATCGCTAATATGCAGGTCCAAAAAACCACGTTCACTATGTAAAAGAAATTCATCGTCGTGTTGGCGCCGACCACTTTTGAAGCCGGCACGCCATCTACCACATCCTCAGACATATCGCGCTCCAGCCGAAGTGCCTTCGCCTCAAAATGCTTTCGATGACGTTCACACGAGAGTGTTAGCAAGAAGAACACGAGCGTTAGCACCACCGCCGCTAGACACGCCCACGTACCGACTGTTTCAGGTCCCAGCAGAACGTACGACCGCTCGGTAACGAAAGCGACGCTGCCGAGCGCGCCAATACTTGCGAAGTAGAGAGTTTGGATGGCAAATTGGAGATTCGAGTAGTGCCTCATTGTTGCAGAGGCCTCTGAAAAGAACACTCGCCGTGCCGCGACAGGATCGTCGGCGGGGCCTGTTTTCGCGGTGTTGTTATCGGTCGACACTGTATTTGTCCCCACTTCGCAAGTTCGCGAGCTCCGTTGAGCGATAGTAGGCCTCCGTCGGTGAATTACTGTTAGATGCCAACACAACGGAATGCAGTCATTTCAGAGCTTCGCGCTCTTTGGCGACCATCTCCAACGCCCGCCATGCCCATTTTCTCCACAGCCACCTGCTACTCGAAAACCAAGTGGCGCCTCACCACATATAGTCGATAGCGCTCTTGGGATAGTCAAGCTTTCTGAGAGTATCGCGCGCATGCTCTTCGATTTCATCGAGTTCGCGCAAACGTGTGGCTCGCGCCGCGTCCTTCATGCGCTCCTCCTCATAGTCCGACCGGAGCTGGCCTTCCAGATCCACTGCGAAACAAATTATAATACATGGTACGCCGTAACTCCGGCGTTCAGCAGAGTCAATCGCCGATTGGCCCGAGCGCAGAGGCCGACTGACGAGATAAGCACCGAGGCGGCGCGGCGCGCACGGCCAGCCGAGCCTCCCTTGCCCTGGCTAGTCTGTCGCGGTAGCATCGAGTACTGGTGGTTTCGCTGCCACCGAAGGGTTCTGACCGGTGATGGTCGGGCGGGCCATGAAGTAACGGGTGCCGAAGGCCTTAGGATTGTTCGCCGCAACGCGGCGTCGTTCTTCCGTGGTAGCTTACGCGGATGCACTGGACCGAGTGGCTACGGATTCGTCGAGTCGTGCCGCTTGTTACGGTTTCCCTCGCGCTTGTCGTCGCCGCAGCCGACCTAACTGGTTATCTGCCCCACATGAACCGCGATGGCGTGATAGTCGCCATGCTAGCGCTTCTTGCGCTCGACGCCCTGGTCGAGCGTGTCAGCATCGTCGACGGGATCGAACGTCGACTTGCGAACTTGGAGTCTCCCACTGTACTTCGAGATCGGAGTTCGCTAACGCAGATGACTGCGATGGCGGTAGGTGCCAAGGAGATTGTTGCATGCGGCATTACACTGGTGTCACTCGTTCCGACACACCACGACTTCTGGAAGGAAAAGCTACGGCGGGGCGTAAACCTTCGCTTCATGATGATCGATCCAGATTCGATCGCTTGGCAGTCTTGGTGTGAAAGTCAACGAACGCCAAGTCCCGGCGACCTTACATTTGCGCTCAACTCCCTCGCACCGCTACTGAGAGAGAGTTACCCCGGACAAATCGAAGTACGCCTCTCGCCTCAGTTTCTACCTGTTTCCATCGCTGGAGTCGACTTAGGTTCTGACAACGGTCGGATGAATGTGGAGCTTGTGTTCACGCGAACCGATCTGCCGAATCGTCCGCATGTCCACCTAACCAAGATGGCATCGCCACAATGGTTCGACTTCTTTGCGGAAATCTTTGAGGATCTGTGGACAAGGTCGCGACCTTGGATACCACCGGCACGCTCTCCGTCGGTCTAACTCCTGGTGCTGGTTATCCACCCCCCACCCAAACACAAGTCTCCATCGTAGAAAACGACCGCCTGCCCGGGAGCCACCGCGCGAAGTTTCTGCGCGAACTGCACATGCGCGCGGCCATCAGGCAGCGGCGTCACCGTTGCGGCGATGTCGGCGGCGCGGGAGCGGACGCGGGCTTGGACTTCGACGGGGCCGGAGGGTGCGATGCCGCTGATCCAGTGGACGCGCTCGGCGTGGAGCTCGTCGCGCTCGAGGTCGGAGACGTCGCCTACGGTGACGCGCTTCGTGAAGGGGTTTACGTCGACGACGTACATCCGGTCGGCGGTTCCGCCGACCTGCAGGCCGCGGCGCTGGCCGATTGTGAAGTGATAGTAGCCGTCGTGGGTTCCGAGGACGTTGCCGTTGGTGTCGACGATCTCGCCGGACGACTCACCCGGGGTGATGCCGGCCTCGCGCTCGACGATCGCGGCGTAACTGTCGGTCTGTGGGACGAAGCAGATCTCGTACGACTCCTTCTTGCGCGCTACGGTGAGGCCGGCCTCCTCGGCGACGTCGCGCACTTCGGGCTTGGTCATCTCGCCGAGGGGGAAGAGGGCGCCGGAGAGCTGCTCCTGGGTCAGCTCGAAGAGGAAGTACGACTGGTCCTTTTCGAGATGGAGCGCCTTGCGGAGCTCGAAGCGGCCCGCGGCGTCGCGCGTGATGCGGGCGTAGTGGCCCGTGGCGATCTTCTCCGCGCCGATCGCGCGCGCCTTCTGGTGAAAGAGGTCGAACTTCACGTGAGTGTTGCAAAGCACGCACGGGCTCGGCGTCAGGCCGCTCAGGTACGACTGCACGAAGGGCGTGATCACCTTCTCGTGAAAATTCTGCTCGAGGTTCAGCGTGAAATGCGGGATCTCCAGCTTCCAGGCCACGCGGCGGGCGTCGGTGAGGTCATCGATCGTGCAGCATCCGCCGTAAGTCGTGTCGGCGTTGGTGAGGTTGTCGTACATCTGCATCGACAGACCGACGACGTCGTGTCCGCTGGACTTGAGGATGTACGCGGCGGTCGACGAGTCGACCCCGCCCGACATGGCGACGGCGATTTTCAAGGCCTTTCGAGAAGCGACCGCTGCGAGTACGATATTCCGCGAGGCACTTTTCGTGCATGCTGAACAACCTCGTGGTCCAAACAAGTGAGGAACCCGACAGCAAACGTCCCTTCTGTGTGCTCGTCGTCGATGACGATCCGAGCATCCGGCGGATGATCGTGGCGGCGCTCCGCCGCGACGGTTACACCTTTTGTGAGGCGCCCAACGGAAAGGAAGCGCTCGATATGATGCGCAGCGAGCATCCGAGCGTCGTCGTCCTCGATCTGATGATGCCGGTCCTCTCCGGGTGGGACGTGCTGCAGGCGCGCGAGCTCGAGCCGAAGCTGAGAGAGATTCCGGTCATCATCATCAGCGCGAATCGGGCTCCCGAGGTGGCGACGGCGGTCGACAAAGGCATCTGCGCGTTTCTGCCGAAGCCGTTCGATATCGGAGCGCTCAGTGCGCTTGTTCGAAGCTGCCTGGCGCCCGGAAGTTCGACGGGCGTCCACGCGACGCCGGTTGCCGAGGCGGAAGCACCGCGCTGAGCCGCCGCAGCTGTGACTCGCTTGCTTCGAGTACCTCTTGTCCTGTCACGGCATTTGACTGCCAACGTTGAGGACGATCTAGATGATGTTGAGACGATTTCCTCAGCGTTGAGACGATTTTCCGGACGTTGAGGACATCGTCACTGACGTCAGCGACGATTTCGAGGACGTCGAGACATCGAGCCATCAAGGAGTGATGATGTCGCCATCCATGATGACGATTTCGAGTGGAGAATGACGACGTTCACATCCAGGATGTCGATTCCAAATAAGAAATGACGACGATGACATCGAGGAATGACAATCTCGAACAAAAGATGTCATCGATGACATTCAGGATGCCGATTTCGCTTAAAAGATGTCATCGATGACTTCCGGGATGCGGATTTTGCTCAAAAAATGTCATCGATGACTTCCAAGATGCAAAATTTGCTTAAGCGATGTCATCGATGACTAAAATATGTCATCGATGACTCCCAGGATGCAAAATTTGCATAAAAAATGTCATCGATGACCTCCGGGGATGACAATTTCGCATCCAAAACGACGACGTTGACATCGAATATGACAACGTCGAGACGTCGTCTCCACGATCGGTGGTCATCTCATCAGAAGGCTTCACTGAAGGAGCGCGCCTGGCACAACGTCCGGATCCGCGGTACCAACGATTCAGCGCGGTTTCTTCACAACCTCTGAGCCACGAGTGCCTGATACCATTCGCTCGCCATGTCCTGGGTCTGCATCATCATGGGGAGCGATTCGGATGCCGAGGTGATGTCGCAAGCGTGTGCGGCGCTCGATGACGCCGGGGTTCCCTACGAAATGTCCGTCGCCTCGGCGCACCGGAGTCCGGAGCGAACGAAAGAGGTCATCACCGCCGCAGAGCGCGATGGCGCCGCGGTGTTCATCGCCGGAGCCGGAATGGCTGCGCACCTGCCAGGAGTGGTGGCGTCGTTCACGACGAAGCCGGTGATCGGCGTGCCGCTCGTGGGTGGTGCGCTGCAAGGGCTCGACGCGTTGCTCGCGGTGGTGCAGATGCCACCCGGGATTCCGGTAGCGACGGTTGCCGTTGGGGGCGCACGGAACGCCGGCATCCTCGCGGCGCAGATCATCGCGTTGACGGATGAGGGGCTGGCTTCGCGGCTGCGTGAGAAGCGGGCGTCGATGGCTGAGGAAGTTGCTCGGAAATCTGCGAAGGTTGAGCGCTCGACGCGGTCGGTAAAAAAGGCTTAACCACAAAGACACAACGGACACCGAGAAAACCTCTGTCATCTTTGTGTCTTTGTGGTTCAAAAAACATGTCCCACGATCACAGCCACAACGGTCAGATCTCACGGAAGCTGCTCGTGGCCTCCGTTGCTACGGGAGTATTCGTCGCGGTCGAGCTCACGGTCGGCATCGCCGCGAATTCGCTCGGCCTCGTTGGTGATGCGCTGCACAACATCACCGATACTCTCGCGCTGCTGCTCGCTCTCTTCGCCGTGCGCGTGGAGCGGCGGCCGGCGACGAGCGCGAAGTCGTATGGATGGCATCGCGCCGGCGTTCTCGCGGCGTTCATCAATGCTGCGGCGCTGGCGGCGTTCACGATCTTTCTCTTCGTCGAAGCGATTGCGCGGCTGCGCACGCCGGCCGCGGTGAACAGCACGGCCATGCTCTGGACGGCTGTGGCAGGGCTCGTGCTCAAC
>DATLVW010000616.1:0-4242 GCA_035577085.1 Thermoanaerobaculia bacterium | reverse complement strand
CGACCATGGGCGGGTTCATGCCGCCGCCGAAACGGTTGGCGAAACGGATCGTGTCCTGAATGCCCGACGACTGTATCCGCTCGGCCCAGGCAGTGACGGACGCGTCGGCGAGACGCCAGATGAGCGCGATGAGCACCGCCGCGCAGATGGCGGCGATCGCATCGATCCAGCGCAGGCGCAGGCGGGTCGCCCGCACGAGCGTCCAGGCCTCCGCGAAATCGTGCGCGGCATAGCCGGTCGAAGGATGAAGAATCAGGAGCGCGAAGAGGCCGGCGATGAACCAGAAAGCGACATCCCAGGCCGGGGCCTCGCGGCCAAGAAACGACAGGTCATCGACGCCGAGCTGGGCGTGACAGCAGACATTGTTGACCGCGATCGCCGGCGACGGCCAGAAGACCGAGAGTGCGAGCAGCGCGATGAACGCGGCGGCGGCAAGACGGCGCTTATTGTCGATAGACATCGAACCATTTTCCGAGCATGCGCAGGGACGTGACGACGTGATAGCCGTTGAGTGCGGATGCGATCTCGTTTGCGTGGGCGCGTGCGGTCACGACCATTGCCGGTTTTGTGCGTGTGAGCGTGTCGGGATCTGCGTAGACGACGCGCTCGTACTGGCGCGGAAAATCGCGCGTCCAGAGGTAGGGCGCGGCGTAGAGCGCGATCTGTTCTGGGGGCACCTGCTGTTGCTGCAGGGCGCTGACTAGCGGGCGCGTCGAGACGAGATCGTTGACGACCGGCATCAACGCGATGGCGATGAAGGCCATCGACACGATCGGAACGAGGCCGGTGGCGATGGTCGATGTTGTGAGGGATGCGCGCAGGGTGACGGCGAAGGCGAGAATCGCGGCGACGGCGGTGACGATGAGGAGTGTTCGTACTGCAGGGAGAGCGATGAGGGCGGATTCGGGGCCTTTGATGCGGGTTGGGTTCATGAAGAGTGCGATGGCGATTAGGGCGATCAGGGCGTTTGCGATTAGGTTGGCCGCCGGGCCGGCGGCGGACCAGCCGGCGGGCCGCCGGCGCTCCACTGACTCGCGCTCCGTCCGCGCTTCGCTCTCCGTTCGTGCTTCGCGCTCGGCTATGTAGCGCGCGATCAGGAGAGCAATGGGGGGGATCATGGCCATCATGTAGACGTCGAGTTTGCTGCTCATGATCGAGTACGGGACGATCACGGCGATGATCCAGTTGACGAGGTAGCGCTGCGTGCGCCAGAGCGCGACGACGGCCACGCACGCCAGAAAGAACCAGGGGAAGAGCGATGCGGGGAGATGCGCTACGTAGAACCACGGCGGGGCGTTGTGGACCCATGAGGCGATGGCGCGGCCGACGGTCTGCTTGACGATGACGTCGTGCGTGTAGGCGCCGCCGCCGAGAATCATCGCGGGGACGAACCAAAGAAGCGGGATCGCGATCATCGCCAGAAGCGCGGGCGCGTAGTTGCCGCGCGGCGCGCGGCGGCGGCGCCACCATTCCAGACCGAAGAGCACGATCGCGATCACGGGAGCCATCGGTCCTTTGATCAGAATGGCCACGCCGATGGCGATGCCGCACCAGAGCAGCGCTCGAAAATCATCGCGCTCGAAGAAGCGCTCGAGTTGCCAGAGGGCAAGCACGATGAAGGCGGTGAAGGTGACGTCCATCCGCGCACTTTGCGCCGAGGTCCAGACCATCATCGACGAGCCACAGATGAACGCGGCGAGTGGACCGCCCATTCTCCACATGAGCCAGAGCAGAAAGACGAGTCCCATCAACGACGGGAGAACGAAGGCCCACGTCGAGTAGACGCCGAGGGGATAGGAGAGGAGGTCGATGAGCCAGAAGTGCAGCGGCGGCTTATGCGTGAACGGCGCGCCGTTCAAGGTCGGCAGAAAGAACGCGCCGGTGGCGCGCATCTCGCGAACGACCTGACCGTACTTTGTTTCGTCGCCGACGAATAGATCGCGCTGCATCGGCGTGATGAGCGCGGCAAGTACGAGCAGAAAGACTGCGGCGGTGGTGAGGGAGCGCGGCACTGGTGAATAGTAGATTAGTGGAGAGAAGCAGAGATCGTGAAGCACAGATCAGAGACAAGAGACAAGAGATAAGAGACCAAGCTGTTGAAGCCGGGCGTGAGATCTCAGTCTCTGATCTCTCGTCACTTGTCTCCGATCTCTGGACCAACAAAAAGAGCCGCCTTGCAGCGGCTCAGTTGATCAGGTGTGTCGTCGATCCGCTACGCCATCGCGTTTTGATTCTCGTAGGTGCGGATCCGGGCGGCCATCTGGTCCTTCAACTGGAGTTTTCGCTTCTTCAACGTTTTCTCTTCGAGCTCTTCATCGGTGGAGACCTCGTTCTTCGCAATGAGCTCACCAAGTCTCGACTCGCATTCATGATGCTCATCGAGCCACTTGCGGAACTCCTCGTCTTCGGTGCTGAGAATCCGTTGAATGTCAGCGATTTGATTCGACATCCTCTATCCTCCTTCGAAGTACCTTCGCTGGAAATTGTAGCACTCTGGAGGCCATCTTTCGATCACGCTAAGTAGCTTCCATATCAGACAGTTGAGACTGCAATGTGCGCGCCGTTCCAATTCCTGACGGCAGCGCGCACGCCTTCCCATCGGCTCCGCCTTTGCACTACCATCCGCGAAATGTCAAAAGTGCCGTGGGCGCCTGAGGGGTGGCTGTTCCTGATTCCAGTCCTCATCCTGACAGCGGCGGCGCTGCTGATTCAGTGGACGATCGCCGCCATCGTCCTCGGCCTCCTGGCCCTCTTCCTCATCAACTTCTTTCGCGATCCGCGCCGCACGGGCTCCGAGCATCCCGTCGACGTCCTCTCCCCCGCCGACGGCACCGTGGTCCAGATCAAAGACATCCCCGACGGCGACATCTGGCCGGGCCTCACCCGGCAGGTCAGCATCTTCATGTCGGTCTTCGACGTACACGTCAACCGCGCGCCGATCAGCGGCCGGATCATTCACTACCGCTACAACCCGGGAAAGAAGATCGCAGCGTTCGCCGAGAAGTCATCGACCGAGAACGAGCAGAACCTCATCGTCCTCGAGGACAAGCACGGCGCAAAGCTGGCCTTCAAACAGATCGCCGGCCTGCTGGCGCGGCGAATCGTGTTCGATAAGAAAGAGGGTGACGAGGTCGTGCGCGGCGAGCGCGTCGGCATGATCAAGTTCGGCTCGCGCGTCGACATGTTCTTCCCCGCCGGCGCCGTCATCAAAGTCGGCATGCGCGACAAAGTGAAGGTCGGATTGACCGTCGTCGCCGAGCTCGGAGCGAAGTGATGCAGCGGCAGGACGTCCGGAAGAACCTTCGCCGCGGCGTCTACATCGTCCCCACCTCGTTCACGATGCTGAACATCTTCTTCGGCTTCCGGTCGATCGTGAACAGCCTGCGTGGCGCCGAGGCGATTGCGATCGGGCGAACAGACCTGGCGATCCATGCATTCGAGATCGCCTGCGTTTCGCTGCTGATCGCCGCGGTGTTCGACACATTCGACGGACTCGTGGCCCGGCAGCTCGGCGCGACGAGCGAGTTCGGCAAGGAGTACGACTCGCTCGCGGACGTCGTCACGTTCGGCTGCGCCCCCGCCGTCCTCGTCTACGCGTGGGGCCTTCACTCCCTCGGCAAACTCGGCGTCGGCATCGCCTTCCTCTTCCTCGTCAGCGTCTCACTGCGGCTGGCGCGGTTCAACGTCATGACCGGCAAGACCGACTACCGCTATTTCGTCGGCCTGCCCAGCCCGGCCGGGGCGCTGACGCTCGCCGCGGTCATCTACTACGCGCCGGCGCCGGTGAATGACCATCAATTCGCGACCGTGATCATGATCCTCACGGGCCTCACGGCCTTCGCGATGGTCTCTCCGATCCGCTGGCGCGCGCAGAAGGGCATCAATTTCCAGAAGGGACGATCGCTGATGTACATCGTGGTGATCGCGGCAGTCCTCGCCGTGGCCTGGGCCTGGCCGCGTCCGTTCCTCCTTTTCTTCGCCATCGCCTATCTCGCCTCGGGGCCGCTGATCCGTCTGTGGACGATTGCGTTCCCGCCAGCGATTCCGGCAGAGGTGTTGCCAGCGCCGCCAACCGCGTAGATCTCGCTCTTGAAAACCATTTCACGCGGAGACGCGGAGAACGCGGAGGTTTTCTCCGCTCCTCCGCGGCTCCGCGTGAAAAAGCCTTCAACGGGTGTGCTACAACTCGCGCCGCACATGACCGAGCCCAAAAAGCCCTCCGGCTACCGCCTTGCCATCGTC
>DATLVW010000615.1:0-10688 GCA_035577085.1 Thermoanaerobaculia bacterium | reverse complement strand
GTATGAGTACGTAGCGATGGTGTTGTTGGCCGGTTCGTTGACCTTATAGAGCCGGCCATGGAGGTCGTAGACCTCCGTTGTGGTTGCGTTGGTGTCGGCCCCGCTCTGGGTGTGAATGTGAGCGGTGCGGTCGATGCGGCGTCCCCCCTGGTAGGCGAACGTCGTCGTTGAGCTGTCAGGCCTGGTGATCGTTCCAGGACGGCCGAACCTGTCGAAGTCGGAAGAGACAGTAAAATGAGACGGTGAGCTCGATTCCTCCCATTCCGACACCTGGGTCTTACGGCCCATCGCGTCATAGACCGTCTTTTGCCGCGTCCATCGAGTCGCGTCGCCGAGGGATGCCCGCGGCAGAGTGCGGCTTTGCAGGACGAGCCGGCCCAGGCCGTCGTAGTCGAACGACGCCTTCGGGGCGCCACTTGTCGTTGACGTCTGGTCGATCGTCACATTCGCGCCGGCAGAAGACGTCGCATTTGTGTAGGTGTAGTTAATGATCGGATCGCCGCCTGCCTGCACACTCGAAACGCGCCGCGAACTATCGTACGTATAGGCGGTCTGAACGCCTGCGGTGTCGCGCGAGTGCACGACCAGGCTCGTGGAGTAATCGGTGTCCTGGTCGAGGAACTTGAAGCCCACAGACGCCCCATTCGTGTAGTACTGCGATATCGCTGGCATTGCGTTCACGTAAGTGTGCCGGATGTCGTAGCCGAGCGTGCCGGGAGCCGTAGAGCTGGTCACTGTGTCGCACAGGGTCTGGCTCGAGCTCGAAGTCAACGGATTAACGTCTCCCCCATAATACTTCTCGGACGTGACCGCGCCATGAAGATTACCCGTCAGGCTGAAGTCTGAACTTGATCCAAACACCGTGATCAAGTCTTTGCTGTCGCGGCTTGCGCCCGCGCGAGTGCGGGTGCCGTTGAGAAAACCGGTGGTCTTGTCGAAGCAGGCCTCTTGCACGGAGGGAGAACCCTGCGCACCGCTCTCGCTGGTGGTCGACGTTGGGTACAAGTTCAGTACCCACGCTGCGCTCGTCAGCGGCGGGGTGAACGCAACTCCGCCGGCGCAGGACTCGAAGCAGCCGGTTTCCAGCGCGCCCGGGTTCACGAGCGGATCGACGGTGTTGTACGACGTCGTGATGATACGTGTCGATCCATCCATGTTTCCGCTGACCGTCTTGGTGCGATAGTGCCCTACGCCGTCGAATTCGGAAAAGGCCGTGTCGTTGTAATACGGATTGCCTGGCGTCTTCTCATCGTCCAGGAAGACCGTGCGGCTGCCGGTGATTCGGGGGTTAAACGCGTAGGTGGCAGAAGAAGTCACAGCGGACCCGGCCGGTTCGTAAATGTAGGAGAGATAGGTCGACCTCTTGGGTGTATCGGATGCGTCCAGGACCTCGGTCGAGAGAAACCGTGTCTTCGTCGTATCGAAAGGATGGATGCGCGAGAATGGCAACCCGTAGTCGTGGACCGTAGTGCCATTAGCGTCGGAAAGCTTGCCGTGATAGACAGAGAAGTAGTAGCGAGTCTTCTGGGCGACCGGCTCGGCCGATGTGCTAACCGTCACCGTATTGATGTACTGGGAGGGGCCAGCGTCCACCTGGATAGGACCCGGGCAAGTCATTTGACCTCCCAAATAGGTAAAGCTTTGCTCCCCCGCCACCGTATAGTGCCAAGCTTGGTCGTTGCTGGCGTTGAACGGATCCTGAACCGTCCGGGTCTTGATTCCGGAGGACTCAGCGATAGGATCAGGATCATCATGGCACGCCAGTGTCGGGAGGTCGTAAACGTCATATTCGTAGGAAATTTTCGCTTTTGTGGGCAGCGTGACGGACGCGAGGCCGCCCGCCGTGCAAGCCTCGTTACCACCAGGTGCAACGCTGTCCAGCGTGTCGCCAATCGGGCCAGTGTAGGTGAAGGTATACACGTTACTGTCCGGAAGGCTCAGCGATTTGAGGAGGGGCAGACGGTAGCCCACAGGTGTATCGGGATGTGGCACGGCGCAAGCACCGGTTTTCACCCACTTGTCCTGAGGATTGCCCGGATCGTCCACTCCCTCGTAGCTGAAACCGTACGAGGCGGTGCCTCCACCCGTAGTGGGGACATCAATCGAGCTGACCTGCTGGAGGTATTCGGCGTCGACGTCCGACGCATGCGCCGCGAAATGGACAACCGTAAGACGTCCGTAGTGATCCGTGATTCTCCACTGCCCCGCCGTGCTGTAGTCGATGTCGATGTGATTGCCGAACCGGTCGCGAATCGTTGTCAAGCGCCAGCGCGTGTACGAGCCGCATGGCGGAGTTGGGCACGTCGTATTAGTGATGCTATCGATGTAGGACTCGAACTCCCGGATCGTGCCATCCGGTGATTCGAGGATCTTTCCTGCCCCGCCATCGGACAACCGGAGGTAGGTGTTATCGCGGGAATACAGCACGCCGGCAGTAGCCGTCTCCTCGTCGTGGAGTGTGTCGTAGAACAGCCGGTCGCTTCCATCCGGACTCATGTACGCGAAGCGTGTTGCCCCATTGATGATGGAGTTAACGTCGGTCTCCGATGGGTCAAGCAAACGCCCCAGCGTCAGGGTCCACCCGAGACCGGCGTTGGAGCGTCGTTCCGGTGTGTACAGAGGCGCACGTCCAGTTTGGCCGCCGACGTTGTATTCTTTATCTAGTGCCGTCCACAGCTTCGTGTTGTAAACGAGAGTAAGCGACAAGGACAGACGGTCGCTGACCGGCGTGGAACCGATTGGTATTGTGAGGGAAAGATTTCCGTTGAAAAGATTAACGTGATCGATGTCGCCGAACTGGTACATCTTGTCTGCGGCAAAACCCTTCTCGATATTCGGATGGGTCTGTGCGTGGAGGCTGAGTGCAATAACGATTGAAAGAGAAAGGGCGAACAATAGGCGATTGCGCATCATGCGGACCTCAGAGCTGCCTCGGGCTGCCGATGAAATACTCGAGCGTTTCCGAGTCAATGATGACGATGAGATCCGAGGGTAAGATCGTACTTGGGCGGCCGATGGTTTTCGGCGCCGCGTCGATGTCGGCCGCCGAAAACTGCATGGCTCCGCTCTTCCCTCGATTGCGGTCCTTCAGACTGTTGCGCCCGCACGAACCCGCCCAGGCTCCGGAGCCCGGGCGTACGAGCAGAAGATCCACCAACCGCCGGTCAAGATCGACCGTATCTGCTGCTGGCTGAGTCCCCCGCCGAATTCCTGGTGCGCTCAGCGTGGCGTGGAGTAGCGCAGGCTGAGGTGAACCAACGGCGTAGTCGGGTGTCTGTGTATCGACCGCGAACCAGACGGAGCGTTCGGGAACACCGTTTGCGATTTCGTACCGCACCGTCCCCGCCGAATCCGCGGTCAGCGTATCCGTGAACCGCATGAGGCGCAGGAAGTAAGGGCCCGGTCCCGTTCCCACGCCGAAAATGACGATGTCGCGAGCGGAGTGAAACCCCGTCGCAATCACGTGCGTGGAATCGAAGGTAATTGCCGGAACGACCGGTGCCGCGACTAGACCCGTCACAGGTATGCTCAGAACCAGAAGGACAGTCAACAAGCGGGCGGAGATTTTCATCATCAACTCCTCGTTACTGAAGACTGAGCAGGACGAGAATCTCGCCCTGCCCTTTGGCAAGCGGTTCGAGCGCTTTGCCGATGAGAGTGCCGGGGCGGTGGATCTTGACGCCGCCAAGATCGAGCGCCTCGGAGAACATGGCGGTTCCGGGCTTGTCGCTCGTGACCAGGAGGTCGCCTCGAGCAATCGGGTGTGTGGTCGCATCCACGCGAACTCTTACGCGGCCCGTAGTGGCAACCTTTGCCTTCGTTGTCGATCCCTCGCCCAGGGTCAGACCGGGTTGTGCTGAAATCACTCCGGCCACCCCGGTATCGTACGCGTGGAGCGATGGGGCCACGGTATTCGACGCGTCATTGCTCACTACGACAACGGTCCCTGCGGTCATCGACTCGGTCACCGGCACCCACTCCGCGATATCCTGAAACCGCGCCGCAAGGTTGCCGGAGACCGTGACATCGCCGTTGACGTTGAGGCTGTTACCATGAATGAGGCCTGCGGGGCCCACGGTTAGCGCGACGCCGACGTTTACGATGCCTGACGCGTCGATCGTCAGACGATCAGCGCTGTGGGCATTGTCGTAGATTCTGAAAAGGTTCGTCGAAGCGCCGGTTCGCGCGAACAGATTCCAATCGCCGTTGGACGCTGTGTCCTGAATGCGCAACGACGGTCCCGCTCCGTACAGATGAAGCGCTGGGCCACCGGATTGAATCGATTCCGGCGAGAAGGTGCCGATGCCGACGTTGCCGTTTTCCAGCACCGTCAGGAGCTTTGTGAACGTAGAATTTGTGTACGTTGAAGTATAATACGGCCACCCAGTTGTGGGTTTGACCACATTGAAACTGTTGTCAGCCCCTGTTCCGAAGCCCATCAAAACGTCGATTGACGAACTGACACCAGGATTCGCAAGGTTGACGCCAAACCCCATTTTGTAGTCCGGGCTGAAGCCCGGCTCGTCGTATAGCAGTTGCTTAATACCACCTGGCCCGCCACCTAGCGACAATCTGACGCTCGGCGATGTCGTACCGATGCCGACGTTGCCACTATCTGGTTGTAGCGATACATTGCCAACCGAGTTTATATACAATCTCCGAGTTCCGCCAAACGAGTCGCCTCTCGGGGACGTTCCCTCATAGAGTGCAAAATCTCCGGCCGCGAGACGATTGAGTCCGAAAGCATAGTTCAATCCGTCGGTTCGGTTAGTATCCAACTTCAACATCGTCGCGTTGCCACTATTGATTTGTATTCCATCGGTATTTTGGGTTCCCAAAACACTGAGTTGATACTGCGTCGACAACGTTCCGATGCCGACCGGGGACGTTTGCGTGCAAGTTTTCGAGCCCGCTGGAGCGTTTGTACAATCGATCCATTGCGCGGTCGCGTTGAGGACAGAAAGAAGACACACACTGATTGCTACGAGGACGGTTTTCACAGACGCCTCCAATTGCGGCAGATTTTCAAGACGTGAGGAGCAGAGAATCGTGGTTCTGCTCTAGGAGTGACGGGCGGAGGGGAATCCCTACCCTGACTTAGCTGATTTTTTGTAATCGAGAGATCGGCCGGTCACCTGATGACGTGATGGTCGTCACTTTATTGTTTAATGAAGGTCCTTAAAGAGTGTACAGACAACCTGGTATCTGCGAAAACAGCGGGTATCCAGCGTCCCCGCGAACCACTTTACAGCGGTTCAGTTCGCTACGCGATCTTCTGCAGCAGCTCTGCCGCTTGCGCCTTCTTTTCGTATTTCACATCTGAGGCGGCGATCTTTTCCAGGTAGGTGCGGGCGGCGGCGGAGTCGTTGCGTTTGAGGTGGGTGCGGGCGATCCAGAACCAAGTGTCGACGATCGATTCGTTTTCGCTGAGCTTCTGGGCCTGCACGGCTTTCTCGAAGCATGCGACGGCATCGTCGTAGTGCTGTTGCGTGTAGGCGATGCGGCCCAAGTGGGTTTGGGCGTCGAAATAATCGTAGGAGGTCTGCTCGACGTTCGCCAGCACGCGGCGGTAATACGGTTCGGCGCTCGCGTAATCCTTGCCATCGAAATGGATTGCGCCGCAGAAGAGAAGCGCGTTGCGGAAGAAGTACGAGTTGAAGAATGGCTGATTGGCGTCGAAGAGCTCGAGCGACTCCTGAAAGAGGTGCAGCGCGTCGGCGCGGTCGCCGAGGGCGTAGGAATTCAGCGCTTTGAGCGCCAGCGCCTGCGCGGTCACATTGTTGTTCTGCGAATAGCGCATCGACCGGTCGTGCAGATCCTTCGCCTTGGCGTAATCACGCTCCTCGTGTGACAGGTGGCCGAGGATGACGTAGGACTTGTATTTGATGTCGTTGGCTTCGTCGGACTCTTCCGAAGCACATGCTGCAGCGAAGCCCTTGCGCGCGCCGGCTAAATCGCCAGCGTAAAGTGTGGCCACCGCTCCGTAATACGTCGCTTCCAGATTCGTGAGGACGTTGCTTCGTTGCGCGAGCAATTGTGCAATGAACTCCATGACGAGCTGGGCGAAGACGCGGTTGTCGGAGGTTGCGTCGACGATGAAGTTGTGGAGGTAGACGAGGCGGTTTTCGAGGATGCGCATCAGCTCGAGCATCAGCGTGATGCGCGGCTGCTCCTCGTCCGTCTGCTTGAAGATTGCGGCGAGCTTGCGCTGCAAGTCGTTGTACGCGGCGTCGTACTTGCGCGCGTTGGATTCGGAGAGCTCCCCCGGCTCGTTCTGCAGTTTCGTTTCGAGGGCGACACGCTGATCGACGAGATTCCTGATCTGCGTGGCAAGGTCGTTTTGATCGGCCATTCGTATGCGGTCCTTCCGCTGGGATTATCGGCTAACTATCGCTCGCGCAGTGCAATAGGCGAACCACCGATCTCGATGAGGCGGAACTCGAGCTGGTGCCGGTCTTCGTCGATCGACTTCACTTCGATCGTCACTTTGTCGCCGAGGCGCATCTCGCGGCCGGTGGAATCGCCGCGCAGCCGGTGCTCGCGCTCGCGAAAGACCCAGAAGTCGCCGCCGATCGTCGCCACCGGCACCATCCCCTGCACGAAGATCTCATCGAGCTCGATGAAGAGGCCAAACGCGGCGACCCCGGTGACGATGCCGGTGAACTTCAGGCCGACCTTGTCGCGCATGAAGATGACCTTCTTCCACTCCAGCACCTCGCGCGATGCCTCGTCCGCGCGCCGCTCCCGGTCGCTCGATTGCGCAGCGTACAACGGGTGGGCGCGCTCGACTTCCGCCAACCGCTCGCCGTACAGCGGTCCCTTATCGACCATTTCGCCGAGGCGGCGGTGGACGATGAGATCGGGATAGCGGCGGATGGGCGACGTGAAGTGCGCATAGTTGGCGATCGCCAGCGCGAAGTGGCCGACGTTCTCTTCGGAGTAGTACGCACGTTTCATCGAACGGAGCACGATGTTCGAGAGGAAGCGCTCTTCGGGCGTCCCTTCGACCGACTTCATCACGCGCTGCAACTCGCCCGGCCGCATCTCTTCCAGGTCGCCGCGCAGCGTCAGCTTGAACTCCTTCAGAATCTCGCGCAGATCCTCGAGCTTCTGCGGGTCGGGCTGCTGGTGAACGCGGAAGATGCCGGGTTGATTGGCAAAGACGAGCTCGGAGGCGACCACTTCGTTGGCGGCGAGCATGAACTCTTCGATGATGCGGTGCGCGACGTTGCGGCCGGTCGGCTTGATGGCATCGATCACCCCTTCCGAATCGAGAATGACCTCGGCCTCGGGCAGATCGAAGTCGATCGAGCCACGCGCTTCGCGGCGTTTACGCAGGATGTCGTAGAGCGCGTGCATGCGCGTGAAGTCGTCGAGGAGATAGCCGTAGCGTGCCCGCAACTCCTCCGGCGGCGGAACGATCACGCCGTGCGGCGGCATCCCGCTCGGCTGGGCCACGCCTTCGTTGACGAGAAACGCGTTCACGTTCGTGTACGTCGTGCGCTCTTTCGTGCGGATCACGGAGCGATAGACCTTGCGGTCGACGAAGCGTCCCTTCCTGTCGATCTCGATGTCGACGGAGAACGTGAGCCGCTCGACGCGCGGATTCAGCGAACAGATTCCGTTCGACAGACGCTCCGGCAGCATCGGAACGGCGCGGCCAGGGAAGTAGACCGACGTGCCGCGCTCGAAGGCTTCCTCATCGAGCGCGCTCCCCTCGGTGACGTAATGCGAAACGTCGGCGATGTGGACGCCGAGGAGATAGTTTCCGTTGGGGAGCAGCTGGACTTCGACCGCGTCGTCGAAATCTTTCGCGGTCTCGCCGTCGATCGTGACGATGTTGTGCTCGCGAAGGTCGACGCGTTTCGCGATCTCCGCCGCCGTCACCTCATCCGGAATGGCGTCGGCAGCCGCCAACACCTCGGGTGGGAAGCGATGCGGGATCTGCAGCTTGCGGATGACCAGCTCGATGTCGACGCCGGGCTCACCGATGAAGCCGAGCACTTCGACGACGCGGCCGCGCGCGATGTGGCTGGTGCGGTCGGGGTATCGGTCGATCTCGACATTCACCATCTCTTCGTCGCGCGCGTCCATCGTGCCGTTGCGGTCGATGACGATGTCGTGATCGAGGCGCGAGTCGAACGGCGTGACGAAAGGCTGTTCGGGATCGGCGTGAAAGCGGCCGACGACTGTGCGGTGGGCGCGGCGCAGAACGGTCGTGACTTCGCCGATGATCAGCTTCCGCTGCCGGATGGTGTGGAACTTCGGGCTGTGCTTGTCGACACGGACGACGACGAGGTCGCCGTTCATCGCGCCTTTCATCGAGCGGCGGTCGATGAAAATATCCGGCTCTTCGCCGCCGCCGAAGACGGTGCCGTAGCCGTCCGGATGCACGCGGATGCGGCCGGCGTGGTACGGCGTGAACTCGAGCAGCGAGTAACGCTTGCCGCGGACGGCGACGATGATGCCGTCCTGTTCGAGCTCTTCGACCGCGCGCTCGACCTCTTCACGCGAGGCTTCGATACCTTCCAGCCTCTCGTGAATCTCTTTGACGGGAAGGAGACGGCTGCCGCGCTTGCGGAGAAGATCGGTGATCGATTGTTTGAGTCCGGTAGATCCGGGGAGCGAAAGCGACTGAGGCAAGAGGCTCCCCGCGTCAACGCGAGCGCGTCGTTTTGCCGTTCGAAGACTTCGGCGCAGTCACGCGATTCGCGGAGATGCGGCGCCGCACGGGGCGGATGGCGTCGGCAAATCCGTTGAGCATCGTCTGCGAGCGGAGCTTGTTGTGCAGCGTGTTGCGGTGGACGCCGAGAGCCTTCGACGCTGCGGTCACGTTCCCGCGCGTTTCCGACATCGCGGCCACGATGTATTTCCCCTCGAAAGCCTCCACGGCCTGCTCGAGAGTGATTCCACTGCCAATTAATTCGCGAATGATCTGATTCAAGCGATCATCGATACTAACCATTGATCATGCCCCTGACGGTCGTTTGGAAGGGGGCGATTCTACACCCCTACTTCATGAAAATTGCTACGCATTTTTACGCGATGTGCGAAGAAAATTTATACGCCCGCCACGCTTGACAAACCAGTTCGAAAGGAACAAGCGCACCAGCGCAGCGAGCGAAAGAATCGCTCCGATCAAGAGCGGAAGCGGACGATAGCTCCATTTCACCGCGTGCGATCCGCGTGCCACATGCACTCCACGAAAGAGTGAGTTTTCCAGCGGCGTTGCGGCGTCACCATCCACCGTGACGTGCCATCCCGGCGCAGTCTGCTGAGTAAGGATTACCTCGCCATCCGCGGGCATGTCGACGTCGATGAAAACCGAAGATGGCGTGAATGCCAGCGACTTGACGCCCGCGATGCGCTGCGTGACGTCGTCGCGGCAGAACGCGAGCGGAAAGGCGGCGGGGTTGCGGTGGACGACGATTCCCTCGTGCGCCGCCACCGGCTGAAGCCCGGCCAGAGCCCGCGGCGCCAGGATGTAACCGACGGAGAGCGCATCGATCGCTGCTCGGTCGTGACGCGTCTGCATGGACTGGAGGTACGCGGCGTAACGCTGCGAGAAGAGCGGCGCCGGCGTCGATGCGTCGAATCTCCGGTCGTAAAGATTGAGGTAGCCCGAAATCCACCCGTCGCGATCGAAGACGGCCGGTTGGTCGATGCGCAGAATCTTCGCGTTGCGGCCGATCGACGTGGCGTACGGAACCCGATGCAGGTTGAACTTCGTCGTGATCAGCAGCGGCTGGATCTGCAGCACGACGTCGGCGAACATCACGACAGCAATCGCAAACTGCCAGCGTCCCGGGATCACGCGGTCGCAGCCGATCGCGGCCAGCGCGCAGATCGCCAGAACCGCCAGAGGCACGACGCGAGCCGGATACCGGAACAACGTGACGGGCAAGCGGGCGAGCAACTCCGCGACCGGCGTCAGACGATCGCCCATCCCGACCAGCAGACAGATAACGATGAGCGCGCTCCATCCGATTGCGCGCTTGCGGCCGGCGATCACACCGACTAGCGCAAGGGCGACGGTCAGCGTCCCAACATAAACAATGAGGATGAAATGCTGTCCGAGGCGCGGGTCGAATGGGTTGCCGCCGAGGTTTGGAGGGATGACGATGCGGAGCCAGTCGGCGAGCGGCATCGAGTCGCTGAACATCGTCGCCCGCGGCACGCCGCCGTTTGCGCGGTCGCTGCCGGCAACCATCGAAAGGAACGGCATGAGCTGAATCGACGACAGAGCGAACGACGTCAGCGCGACGTCGATGAGGTCGCGCGCGCCACGCCGCCGCACGACTGCAAATAGCAACGCGGCCACCGCGGCGAAGAAAGGCTCCCCTGCTAGAAACGACATGGCGATAGCCACCGCGCTGGCGCGCGCGGAGACGCCGGAGAATGCGCACCATAGGATCAGCGGAAGCCAGGCGAACGTCGTCAGATTGTTCGATACATCGAGCAGCGACATCACCGGACCGCAGAACATGAGCGTCAGCGCCGCCGCGAGCGCCGCTCCGCCCGGCCTCGTCAGCCGCGCGAACAGCAGATACCCGCCGCATCCGAGGAGCACTACGTGGATGAGGAGATAGAGCGTGTACGCCGCGGTGAACGGAAGGATGACGAAGATCCAGGCGGGCGGATAAAAGACGCCGGTCTGCGGATTGGCGAGCCATGGCTCTCCCGACGCA
>DATLVW010000614.1:0-2397 GCA_035577085.1 Thermoanaerobaculia bacterium | reverse complement strand
ATTCCTCCGCCGACTACATGACGCGCGCCGCCGGATTGAAGCGCTTCATGTAGTCGGCGGAGGAATGGCAGCGGCCGCAGAAATCGGGGATGGCGGTGCGTTTCGGCGCGCCGACGTACGGATTCGGCGCGTACTTCGGATCCATCGCGCCGGCGATGTCGTCGCCGAGCTTCGGATCGGGATTGCCGCCGTGGCAGTCATGACAGGAGAGTCCGACCTGCGAGTGAACGTCGACGCCGAAGTGTTTGACCTTCGCGCGTCCAGCCTCATCGAAAAGCTCGCCGCCGTGGCAGTGAATGCACGACGTTTCCGGCTTCGGTGCTGCGGAAGGTACTGGCGCCGGAACGCGAGCGGGCGCAGCGGTAGTGGTGGCGGTAGTTGAAGCAGCCGTTGAGCCGGCAGGCGGCGCAGCGGCCGCACTGCTCATGACGAGCAGCGTCGCCGAGGCGAAGAGCACAGCAGCGATTCTCATCGATCCTCCGGCTTGCGGCTGCCGCGTGTGATGAAGGCCAGAAGCCCGAGTAGTAGTGCACTGATCAGGACGACGTAGAGCGGAAGCAGGGAGGCGTAGCCCCAGCACGTCATGCCGAGGGCCCACAGAAGCACGGCCACGCCGCCGATCGACCAGGCTTTGCTGCGCCCGGTGCGTTGCGCGCCGCGGTCGAGGAATGGGATCAGAAGCAGAAGCAGTCCCGCGGCGCCGAAGAACATGATCGGGATCGCTTCGTACTCGATGCCGGCGATCTCGCCCCCTGGGATCAACTTCAATGTCTGGAACATGAAGACGAAGTACCACTCCGGACGGATGTTCTCGTACGCGGGAGCGAAGAGGTCGGCCTTCTCGCCGAGCTCCCACGGAAAGAGCGCTGCGAGCGCGGCCAGAACGCCGAGGGCGAAGATCCATCCCGACAGATCGCGCATGGCGAAGTGCGGGAAGAACTTCATCGGCTTGCGCTGCTTCGCTTCGTCTTCGCACGACGCCGGAACGCTCATGCCTTTCACTTGCACGAGCGCCAGGTGAACGACGAGGATGAGAAACGTGATCGCAGGAAGGAGGGCGACGTGCCAGCCGTAGAAGCGTGACAGCGTGCCGCCGGATACGCGGTCGCCGCCGCGAAGGAACCGAACCATCCAGGGGCCGACGATCGGTACGACGCCGGAGATGTCCGTGCCGACCTTTGTCGCGAAGAACGCTAGTTGATTCCACGGCAGCAGGTAGCCGGAGAAGCCGAATCCCATAATCAGGAAGAGCAGCACGACGCCGCTCATCCATGTCAGCTCGCGCGGCCCACGGTAGGCTTTCAGAAAGAACACGCTGACCATGTGCAGCACGGCGAAGAAGACCATGAGGTTCGCCGACCAGGAGTGGATCGAGCGGATCAGCCAGCCGAACGGGACGACGGTCATGATGAACTCGACCGACTCGAAGGCTTCGTTCGCCGACGGCCGGTAGTAGAGCATCAAGAGGACGCCGGTGCAGACCTGCACGAGGAAGAAGAAGAGCGTCATCCCGCCGAGGTAGTAGAAGACGCTGTAGCGGTGGGCGGGGACGGTCTTGTGCGAGCCGAATTCGATGATCTTCGACAGACCGAGACGGTCGTCGAGCCAGCTTTTTGTTCGTTCGAGCATGGTTCAGCCTAAGCGCGCGAGACGACGATCTTCGCCGGCTCGGAGCCTTTGGCGATGAGGTTCACTTTGTAGGCGATGAGCGGGCGCGGCGGCGGGCCGGCGACGTTTCGTCCATTGAGGTCATACGTGCCGCCGTGGCAGTTGCAGAAGATCTGGCTGCGGTCTTTCTGGTATCCGACGATGCAGTCGAGATGCGTGCATGTGGCGGAGAACGCGCGGAACTCGGTCTCGCTTGCTTTGAGCAGGATCACAGGCTCGGCGCCGAAGCGGATGATTTTGAATCCCTTCGCCGAGAAGACTGGATCGGAGACATCGCCTGCCTCCACCTGATTCGTCGTCGCTTCGGGAATTCGCGGAGGGCTGGCGAAGCGGATGATGGGATAAATGACGCTCGCCACGAGCGCGCCGAATGTGCCGCCGAGGAGCCAGTTGATAAAGCGCCGCCGCGGCACCGGGACCATACTTTCCATCGACGATTCGCTCCTTCTCATGTGATGCAACGGGTGTATCAAACCGCGCGTCACATGGGGCCTATAGTGTTCCAGGTCACTCTCACCGGTGCGGCGTGACACGGTCAGCATAGTCCTGAACATGCTTGGGTGACGTATGAACGTTGACGAAAAGCTCGAGGGGATCGATCAGCGGCTGCGTTTCATCGAAGAACGACTGGCACTTTTGGAGAGTGGCCGGCCTTTGGCGAAGGCGCCGCTTCCGGCGACGGTGGCCGTTGCGCCTGAGCCGGACAGTGGTTCTGGCACCGTTCTGCTC
>DATLVW010000613.1:0-2371 GCA_035577085.1 Thermoanaerobaculia bacterium | reverse complement strand
GTCGTGACGGTTGATCGCGGCCAGAACCGCCACACTGCCAGGGCGGCCAGCGCTCCGAAAAGGAGAAGAGCGATGAAGGTGATCGCGATGATGAGTCCCGTGCTGCTTCGCTGCGGTGCGGCACCGGGCATCGTCGCGGCGATCGTCGGCGGAGCGGGCGCGCTGGGCGGCGGCGGCGGTGGCGAGTAACTTGAGGGGACGCTCGATGCAATCGTGGCGGGAGCGACGCCGGCTGCGGTTATGACGGTTGGCCCTTGTTCGGCTCCCGGGGCGGCCGCCGCAGGAGCCGATGTCGGGGCTGGCGCCGGAACGGTCCGCGCCGGTGGCGCAATATCGGTTGCGATCACGGCTGCTGCGGCTGTCCGTCCGTTGCGGGTGCGTTCCGTGCGCATCGTAGCGTCGGGGTCGAATGTTCCGGTGACCGTCTTTCCCGCTTCGTCGGGGAGATCGCGCTCGACGGCGATCAGCGCATCGGCGAACTCGCGCGCGGTGGTGAAGCGCTTGTTGCGGTCGCGATCGAGCGCGCGCGTGAGGACGGTTTGCAACGCCGGACTGCCCGTGATGCGGTCGAGATCGGGCGAGTTCAGGTACTCATCGCGCGAGTGATGGAGGATGTATGCGTGCGGCGACGTGGCTTCGAACGGTGGCCGCCCGGTGACCATTTCGAAGAGAACGATGGCCAGCGAATAGAGATCGGCACGGCCGTCGATGTGCTCGCCGGCGCCGAGGAAGCCGAGGTGATCGGGGGAGGCATAACGGAACTTGCCGACGAACATGCCGGTCTGCGTCATCGCCACATCAGATTCGGTCGCCTTGGCCACGCCGAGGTCGATGATCTTGACGAACTCGGAGCCGTCGGCTGTGTGCGTGATCATCAAGTTCTCGGGGCTGATGTCGCGATGGACGATGCCGGCGCGGTGAATGGCATCGAGTCCCGCCAGCGCCTGAATCGCGATCCTCACCGCATGCCTCGGCGACAGCGTTCCGCTTCTGCGGATCAACTGCGCGAGGTTCTCGCCTTCGATGAACTCCCACACCATGTAGTGCGAGCCGTCGGGGAGCGCGGAGAAATCGTACAGCGTGGCGACGTTGGGATGCTGGACCTTGGTGGCCAGCCGCGCTTCCCGCAAGAACCGTTCATTCGCCTCGGTGCTGCCGGAGATCTGCGCGCGGATGATCTTTACGACGCGGACCGAGCCGAGAAAGGTGTGCTCGACCTTGAAGACTTCGCCCATCCCGCCGATGCCGAGGCGCTGGATGATGCGGTACTTGCCGTCGATCGGCTTGTCGGCGTACTCGCGGAGGAAATCGGTGATCGGCTCGCCGCAGTGCGGACAGGCTTTGAAGTCGCGGTCAATCTCGGTGTTGCAACGGATGCAAGCGAAGGCCATGAGCGACGGAATGATAACGCGTCATGCGCGGGGCTGTGCCGCCCGGCGAAGCTATCGCGCCTTTTGCTCGGCGAGGAATGCGCGGATGAGCTTGCGCTGATCCTCGTCTTTGATCCGGGTGAAGAGTTTCTCGCCGAGGTCGACGATGGTCGCGGGGCGGTCGAAGGGGCGCTTCGCGTACATCTTGCCACCGGGGAAGTGGCAAGGCTGGCACTTGGCCTCGAGGATCGGCTGGATCTGCTTTTCGAAGTCGACGGGAGCGGCGGGCTTGGGCGAGGGCGTCGTCGACGCAGCCAGCGCCAGGGTCGTGGCAAGCGCGAAAGCGAAGCCGAGACGTCGCATCCGGACAGGATAGGCTCTTCGCGCACCGACGTCACGAACGGCTTGGTGAACTGCTACTCTTTGACTCATGACTGCATTCATCTGTCTTCTGCGCGGGGTCAATGTCGGCGGCAACAAAATGCTCAAGATGGAGTCGCTGAAGAAGCTATTCAGCTCGCTCGGGTTGGAGGACGTGAGCACGTACCTTCAGAGCGGCAATGTGGTGTTCCGCAGCGACGTGACCGATCGCGCGGTGCTCGTCCGGAAGATCGAGGAGGCGATCCGAAAGGCCACCGCCCTCGACGTTCGCATCATCCTTCGTACCGCAGCCGAAATGAAGAAAGTCATTGCGGCGAATCCGCTCGATCCAGCCGAACGGAATCCAAAGGCTCTCCTCGTCGTCTTCCTGAACGGTGACCTCGGCAAGGGAGCAAAGGAGTTGTTGTCGGGTCTGAAAATCGCCTCGGAGGAGATCCACTTCGGCAACCGGGAACTCTACCTGTATTTCCCCGAGGGCATCGCCGGCTCCAAACTCTCGAACGCGCTGACGGAGAAAAAGGTAGGCGTGACAGTGACCGCGAGGAACTGGAACACTGTGAATGCCCTGATGGCGATGGGGGAGGAGATTGGGGGGTGATCAGGGTTCCTTGATCAGCCGC
>DATLVW010000612.1:0-2883 GCA_035577085.1 Thermoanaerobaculia bacterium | reverse complement strand
ATCGAGGTTGAACGCCATGGCCGGGTCCGCCGCGCAAAGCTCTACTACCTCCGGGATCTCCGCGGTAAAGCAGCGCGCATCGAAGAAAAGCGCAAAGGCTAAACCGAAGCCGGGCGAAAAGCTCGTCCGGAACCTCTTCGCGGAGTTGGCGCGTGTCGCTGAGATGTCGGCGATGGAGCGCCGGCTCCGCGATTTTGGTTTTCGGGCCATCGCCGGAACCGACGAAGTCGGACGCGGCTGTCTGGCCGGTCCGGTCGTCGCCGCCTGCGTCATCCTGGACGCGGAGCCGCTGCTCTTCGGCGTGAACGATTCCAAGCTCGTGGACCGCGAAGACCGCGTCGACATCTGCCGGTTGATTCTCCGCCGGGCCCGCGCCGTCGCAGTCGGCGTGATCGAGCCGCGGATGATCGATGCGATCAACATTCTCCGCGCCAGCAAGCTGGCGATGGTCGAGGCGGTCGAGAACCTCGCGGTGCGCCCCGACGTACTTCTGCTCGACGCCGTGACGATCGATGTGGAGATGCCTCAAGTTCCGTTGATCGGCGGCGACCGGCGCAGCGTCTCTATCGCTGCCGCATCGATCGTTGCGAAGGTCTATCGCGATCTATTGATGGAGTCGTATCATGACCTCTACCCTGTTTACGATTTTCGACACAATCGGGGATACGCGACGGAGGGGCATCAAGCGGCTCTGAGGCTCTACGGCCCTTCGCCGATTCACCGAAGATCGTTCGAGGGGGTTGACGAGCCGATGTTGCTGTTCGTGCGGAACGGAGCCGATGGCGATCCAACGCGATAAAATCATCGCCAGCGCTGAGAAGCTGGTGGCGAAGGGGAAGATCGAGCCGGCGATCAAGGAGTACGAGCGCCTTCTCGACGATAACCCCAATGATGTCAACACCCTGAATCGCATCGGCGATCTCTGGGTGCGCATCAGCCGCAACGATGAGGCGGTCAAGGTCTTCGCCAAGATCGCCGATCACTACTCCAAGGACGGCTTCTTTCTCAAAGCGATCGCGATCTACAAGAAGATCAACAAGCTCGATCCCTCCAAGCTCGATATTTACGCAAAGCTCGCCGACCTCTACGCCAAACAGGGCCTGGCGATGGAGGCCAAGAGTCAGTACCAGGTTCTCGCTGACTACTACCTGAAGCACGGCGATCCCGGCAACGCGCTCGTCATTTACCGCAAGATTTCGGAGCTCGATCCGAATTCGATCAACGTTCACGTCAAGCTCGCCGACCTCTACTCGCAGAACAATCAGAAGCCGGAAGCGCTCAAGGAATACGACCGCGTCGGCCGCATGCTGCTGAAGCGAAGCATGCTCGACGAGGCAGTGCAGGTATTCAAGAAGGCGCTCAAGATCGACTCCAGCAACGTCGAGCTGGTCGAGTCGCTGGTCACGGCACTACTCGAGGCGAAGGATTACGAGAACGCCATCCAGATCGTGCAGACGTCGATCGAGACGTCGGGTGACGATCCACGCCTCCTGGCGATCCATGGGCGCATTCTGCTCGCGAAGGGCGATGTCGCCGGGGCACGCGCCGCGCTCGAGCGCGCGCTGTCGCGCGACGCGAATGCCGCCGGGGTGCGCGAGGCGCTTGCCGATCTTTATGTCCGCGTCGGAAATGCCGACGGCGCACTGGAGATGCTGGCGCCTCTCGTGGAGAAGGCGATCGGCCGGGGAGAGCGGGGTGTCGCCGTCGAAACGCTGAATCGAATCCTTCGGGTCGATTCCGCGCACACGCCGACGCTGGAGCGGCTCGTCGCCCTCTACGCGCGCCTCAACGAAGAGACCAACATCCTTTCGTCGATGAGCAGTCTTGCCGAAGCGCATGTCGCTAAGGGGCAGTACGAGCAAGCGGCCGAGGTGCTCGACAAGCTGATCCAGCGCGAGCCGCAGAACGCGCAACACCGCACGAAGCTTCAATTCGTTCGCTCGCAGATGGGCGGTGTCGACACGATGCCGGCGCGTCCGCAGGCAAGCGTTCCCGTCGCCCCGTTGTCGATGGAGATCGAGGAGCCGGTCCCGTCGTTCGATTCCTTCGACGACGAACCTTCTCTCTCGCTCGATCTCGATTCCTCGGAGCCGATCGAGATCAATCTCGATCACGGCTTCGCGACACCAGCGCCTGCGCGTACGCCACCGGCCCCCGCACCGCCTGCGCCGCTTCCGCGTCTTCAGCCTGCAGTCGAGCAGTTCGCGGCCAGAGTCGACCAGGACGACGAAGGGGAAGACCTCGACTTCATCACCGAGCACCTCACCGAGGCGGATGTCTTTGCGAAGTACGGCCTCGCTGAAAAGGCCACCGAGCACCTTCGGGCCATCATCGAGCGCGCGCCGAAGCACCTAGTCGCGCATCAGAAGTTGTATCGCGTGCTGCTCGATGAAGGCGAGGTCGACGCGGCGCGCGCAGCAGCGACTCAGTACATTCAGGTTCTTCAGGAGAAAGGTGACACCGCCGCGATCGAAGACGTCGGTGACGAATTCGCGGGACGCGGATACCCGCTGGAGTCTGCCGCACCCAAGCCCGCGGTTCGAGCCCCTGTGGTTGAACCCTCCGCGCCTGCGCCGCCTGCGCCCGCGCCTCCACCCGAACCCGCGCCGGTAGAGGAGTTCGCCGATGAGATGAGCTTCGATATCGAGTCGGCGGTGGCGGACTTTGAACTGAGTGCCCCGAGTACGCCGGAGCCTGCGGCGCCAGCGTTCTCGTTCGATTCGCCGGACTCATCACTGAGCTTCGAAGAACCAGTGTCGTTGCTTGAGCCGGAGCCCGAACCGGAGCCCGAACCGCAGCCCGAACCGGAACCCGAGCCTGAGCCGGAACTGGAATTCACCAGCCCTCTCTCCTTCGAGTCTCCCATTGGCGAAGGCTTTTCGT
>DATLVW010000611.1:0-2589 GCA_035577085.1 Thermoanaerobaculia bacterium | reverse complement strand
CGAGGTCTACGACGAGGTGATGTCGTCGGTCGATCGCCAGCTCATCGAGCGTGCCCTCGAAACATCCGGCGGCCGAATCCGCGAGGCCGCACGCCGCCTCGGTCTCGCCAGAAACACGCTGAAGTCGAAGATCCAGAAATACAAGATCACAGCGAAGGATTGAGTCTCCGTGCTTCAGGATTCTCCCTGCCACTTGAACTACTCTGGAGAACGATGACCGAGACCAACACACGTCCTGTGGAGCTCAAAGAAGACCGCATTCCGATGGCAGGGATCGAAGAGACGATCTCCAATCTGATCGATCTCTACGGCGGCGAGCTCACCGCTTCCAGCGCGAACGAGCGCCGCTTCACGCTTCCACTGCGGCGCGGACTTGCGGCTGCGGGCGGCGTCGAGTGCACGATCTCCTGGGCGCCTTCCGATGTGGGCGAGGCCATCGTCACGCTCGTGTGCAACCGGGACGTCGATGCGCCGAAAGCGCAGAGGATCTTTCTGCTCGTCGCGGGCGTCGTCGGCTCGCTCCTCTTCATGATCTGGCCGTTCTTTCTGCACTCGCGGGAGCTGGGGACGCTGGCCTGGATCGGTGGCGTGGTGGCGTTTGCCGTCTACCTCATGACGCTCCGAAAAACGAGCGGAGGCATCGCCTACGATTTTCTGCGGCGTCTTTCTCGCGAGCAGCGGTCGCGTCAGGCCGCGCACGAATGATCTGGATCATGTTGCCGCTGCTGGCATTCGTCTTCTTCGGGCTCTACGTCCGTCGGGAAGCTGAGCGCATTCGGGCGGAGGATGGCACCATCGTGCGCGGACGCGTGAAGAACTTCGCCGAGTTGCCGCACGTCGTCGTGCGGCTGAAGCTCGCGGGCTCGCGGATGGCGACGCTCGCGGAGCTCCACGTCCGGCAGGCGATCGAGGACGAGATCGAGCAGCGCGGCATCGGATCCGTCGCAGACGCCGGCTCCGGGAAGGGGTGGGCGCACGTAAGCGTCGTGGTCGCCGATCCGGCGGAAGCAGCCGAGAAGATACGGGAGCTGCTTCGCGAACGCGGTCTGCTCGACGCAGCCGAGGTCGAAGCGTCTACAGACGGCCCGAAATGATCGACTTAGCGATCGTCGAAAGCTGCATGTTCGACGTTCCCTCGTAGATCTGCCCGACCTTGGAGTCGCGCCAGAACTTCTCGACCGGATACTCCTTCGTGTAGCCATTGCCTCCGAAGAGCTGCACGGCGAGCGACGTGATTTTCTCTGCTACCTGCGAGGAGAAGAGTTTCGCCATCGCGGCCTCACGGAGGAACGGACGTTTCGCATCCTTGAGTCGCGCGGCGTTGTAGACCATCAGGCGCGCTGCTTCCAGTTGCGTTGCCGCCTCGGCGATCTGAAACTGCACTCCCTGAAACTCCGAGATGGACTGTCCGAACTGCTTGCGCTCTTTCGTGTAGGCGATCGCGTGCTCGAGCGCGCCGCGGGCCACGCCGATCATCTGCGCGCCGATCCCGATCCGTCCTTCGTTCAGCGTCTCGATGGCGATCTTGTAACCCTTGCCAGGCTCGCCGACGACGTTCTCTTTCGGGACCTGGCACTCTTCGAGGATCAGCTCGCAGGTTGATGATGCCCTGATCCCGAGCTTGTCCTCTTTCTTGCCGACCTTGAAGCCGGGGAAATCGCGCTCGATGAGGAAGGCGGTGATCCCCTTGTAGCCGGCGTCCGGCTTGGCGTTCGCGAAGACGATGAAGATGTTCGCCTCGAATGCGTTGGTGATCCAGAGTTTCTGTCCGTTGAGAACCCAGTGATCGCCGCGGTCATCGGCCTTGCAAGCCAGCCCAAATGCATCGGACCCGCTGCCGGATTCGGAGAGGGCGTACGCGCCGACCGTGTCGCTGGAGAGCATCGGCAGGTATTTCGATTTCTGGTCTTCGCTCCCCCAACGAATAATGGCGTTGTTGACGAGCGTGTTCTGAACGTCGACCAGCACACCGCAGGAGGCATCGACGTGGGAAAGCTCTTCGACCACGAGAACCGCGTTGAAGAACGACGAGCCAGCTCCGCCCCACTGCTCGGGGACCTCGATTCCCATGATCCCAAGCTCGAAGAAGCTCTTGATCAGATCCTTCGACATCAGCGCGTCGTGGTCCATTTGATGGACCAGCGGGCGGATCTTTTCGATGGCGAACTCGCGCACGCTCTCCTGAAACATCTGCTCCTCTTCGGAGAGGATGGTCAGCGGGGCGCCTGCACTGGGAGTGACGGTTTCAGTGGTCATCCGCGGATCATATCGGAACGGTGGTGCCCCGGGCCGGACTCGAACCGGCATGGCCTTTCGGACCGAGGGATTTTAAGTCCCTTGCGTCTACCAGTTTCGCCACCGGGGCGCGGAACAACGGTAACACGTTGTGTGGAAGAGGTCAGGTCGAAACCGAAACCGACGGAAGATGGAATTGGCGCCTACGACCAGTCAATTTCCGTCGGTTTCGGTTTCGACCTGACCCCTTACGCCAAAAAGAAAAAGGGCGCCGTTTAACGGGCGCCCTTCCGGGGTGGAGACCAGCCCTTACGAGCCAACCCCCTGAGTTTTACTAGGACAATCCATCGAAAT
>DATLVW010000610.1:0-2743 GCA_035577085.1 Thermoanaerobaculia bacterium | reverse complement strand
GCGAACGTATCGTGGCGCCGCATCCCGCAGGCGTGACAGGCGAAGCACGATTCACCCGTCCCGGAGCGGTAGAAGATCGCGAATGGAGCAGTCGGACGATTCACGGAATGCAGGAAGGATAGCGCGATGAGTGGAAAGCGGTGTGATCAATCTCACGAAAACAGGTTGTCTTTGCTTAGGCAAGACATCACAACCCTGTAACAACCGGGACAATAGGAAGAAGGCCGCCTTTTCTGCGCTTTAATGATCCATCACACGAATCAAGGACGACACCCATGCGCAAAGCCATCTTCGCCCTCGCAACGCTCGCTCTAGCCGCCCAGCCCGTATTCGCTACCTGCGGTGGCGGTGGCGGCGGTGGGATGGGAGGGACCATGCCGCGGTCTTCGATGAATTCGATGGGCGGGCAGACGCCGCCGGTCAATCCGTACGTCGTGCCGTGGAAGTCGATCGGCGCGAATGACAAGCCGCTGACCACGCCGGTCGTGGTGATGTGGTTCCCGGCCGAGGCAAGAGAAGTCGACAACTCGGAGCTGAACGTCTCGCGCATCCTCACGCTCTACTCCGCGCAGTGCGTTGGCATGCAGCTCGTCAAGCCCGACGATGCCAACACCATCGCCAAGTTCGATGTCGTCACCAAGCGGCCGACCGTCCTGCTCGTCGTCGACGGCAAGGTGATCGATCACGTCAATCCCGACGGACGCTTCATCACATCGAGCAGCGTCGAGAACATGATCCATCACGAGCTGTTCCGGCGCGAGTCCGCGTTGGATCAGCTGCTCGAGACCGCTAAGAATGAGAGCGCCACGAACAAGGATGCGGCCATCGCCGATTATCAGAAAGTGTGGGAACAGCACTGCCTCGCGCCGAAGCAGGGACGCGAAGCGCAGAAGGCACTCAAACACCTCGGCGTGATTGTCAAAGCTGAGGATCTCCGCACGAGCGATCCCGATCTCTCCGCGGCAATGAATGCGCGCATGACGAAGGCGATGACCGACGCGCTCGCGGCAGAGCTGGCGGCCGACTATCCGAAAGCGCGCGCGCTCTACCGCGTCGCCGCGGCCATCGATCCTGCCGACCCCGTTCCCTCCCGCTTCCTCGGCGAGCTTTATCGCCATCACACCGGCGAGTGGGACCTTGCGCGCGCAACCTTCGAGCACCTCCTCACGATCCAGCCCGATCCTCTCTCCCGCGCCGTCGCACTCCACGGCCTCGGCAAGATGACCATCCACATGGGTGATTCCGCAAAAGGCCTGGCCCTCTTCGAACAGTCCATCGCCGCCTATCCGCTTGCGCTCACCTACCGCAACATGGCCGTGTACTGGAACTCCGAACGCCAGCGGGCAAAGGCGGATGTGTATGTCCAGAAGGCCCTCGCCCTCGACCCGCACGATTCCTACAACCTCATCTTCGCCGCAACCTATCTCGCCGACAGCGGCCGCAAAGAAGAAGCCCTCCGCATCGCCAAAGAAAACGAAGGCGATCTCGCCGCCTCCTACAACCTGGCCGCCATCTACTCGCTCCTCGGCAACAAAGGCAAAGCGATGGAGCTGCTCAAGCGCCACTTCTACCAATACGAGCGCTTCGACGACGTCCGCGCCATGGAAATGTGGGAAGCGCGCGTGGATTACGTCTTCGCGTCGATGAAAGACGACCCGGGGTTCATCGAGCTGACGAAGATGGCGCGCTGATTTCTTCCGCGGGAGTCGCTGATCGGGGGTCGGAGCCGGCGTCCGCGGGCGTGGTGCGCCGACCGCTTTCGACGACGGACGTGAAGGGTGCGCTGAGCCTGATCAAGATGGTGTAGCGACGGGATCGCGATCGGTGCCATCACCCACGCGGTTTTCGCGCTCGAAAGCCGGTCTGGACTCAGCGAACCCGATTTTTGCAATCGGACAGGTCAATCCTTCCCTCTTTGGCAAGGGAAAGATTGGTGAAGCGGTCGCTTTCATCCAAAATACCGAAGGTAAATACCTCGCCCTCCGAGGTAAATACCTTGGCCCTCGAAGGCAAATACCTCGGCCTCGAAGATAAATACCTCGCCCTCGAGGGTAAATACCTCAGCCTCGAAGGTAAATACCTCGACCTCCGAGGTATTTTCCCCGCCCGTGAGTTATGCCCACTCAAGCGTAACGTACTGATTCAAAGTAAGTTATTGACATCGCTGGCACACGCGCACGAACGTCTCGGGATTTCGCGTCAGCAAGGAGGGGATCAGGGCGACGTTCGGTCTGAGTCACCCACGAAACGCGTTGACGACCAGCGTATCGCCCATCACCTCGCGGTCGAGCGCGGGTCACAAGCGCCCTCTCCAGCTTCCTGTACTCTGCGAGGTAATGTCCGGAAAAAACTCCCTCTTTGCCGCCGCTCTCATTTCGCTCGTCGTAACCGCGCGGCTCGCGGCGGATTGTTCACCGGCAGTGGCCGTGCTGGTTCCTCCGACCGCGTGCAAGTCAGGAACAGCCACGGTGGGGATCCTGGCCGTTCCCGGGGCGAGCTATGCGTGGACGGTGACTGGCGGGCAGATTATCGGCGACGCCTCGGGCGACCGGATCAACATCGCACTCGGTACGGGCGCGACGGCCACTGCGTCGGTCACGATGACGTCTGGTACTTGTGTGTCGAAGGGTAGCGGCGTCATTGCCTTGCATGATCCCTTCGCTGTCCGCGTTGGAGCGATTCAGGACGGGCATGCCAGCGAACCGGTGATCGTCTCCTGGGTGTACGACAACGGCGCGCCGGC
>DATLVW010000609.1:0-4876 GCA_035577085.1 Thermoanaerobaculia bacterium | reverse complement strand
AAGTGATTCATCCAGAAGTCGACCATCACCTCATTGAGCTGCCGGTCCGACTCGGCGGCACGAAGGATCCGCTGCGAAAGTAGATCGTTCATCACGACCTGCGGCCGCTGATTGGGAGGGATGTCGCGGATCAACTCGCGGCGAATGTCCTTCTTGTCGTCAATACCGTCTTTCGCCTCGGCATTCGCCTTCTTCCGCGCCATCAAAACCGGCTCGTAGTAGGTCTTCACGATCTGCGCGTTGGATAAGGTCATCGTCGGCAGCAGCGCAATGCGCGCTTCAACCGCGCGATCAGGAATCGCCTCCGGATGAAGCTGCTGCTCGATCCAGGCATCGACGCCGCTTTTCGCGATCGCGTCAACGTCACCGGGCCGCGGCCCGAAAGCAAGGCGGTTGAGGACATGCAGCGCACGCTGGCGCTCGGTAAGTTTGGGATTGGAAGGGCTTGCTGCGGTGAAGAGCACCAGCGCGAGTGCGCCAGCGAGGATCTTGGTGACAGGGTTCATGGAAGGTTGGACGGCGGAGGTGGGGGTGTGTTTACGGACTTGGCTTATCCTCACACTTGTGAGCCAGCGAATCTCGAAGAAGCTCAAACCTGTGACGCCTGGTGGATTGCTTCGAGAAGAGTTTCTCGTGCCGATGGGCATCTCTCAGTACCGCCTTGCCAAGGAGATCGGTGTTCCAGCCCAGCGCATCGGCGAGATTGTTGCGGGCAGGCGAAGCATCACGGCCGATACTGACCTCCGCCTTTGCCGATTCTTCGGCCTGTCCAATGGCTACTGGCTGCGGGCCCAGGCAGCTCATGACACGGAGGTGGCGGAAGATGTTCTCGCCGAGGCGCTCGATCGGATCAAGCCGTGGTCAGGCACGGCGGCGTGATAGCCGTACCCGACGTAAGCAAGATCGTCGACGAGTTTGACCTCCGCCCTGACTGCACTCGGGCGAGGACGCCCGAGTGCCCGCGGTCGAGACGACCGCACTCCTTTCGATTGCGCTGAGGAGTGCGAGCGTCTCGCTCGCGGCCAGCGGGGCGTCCCGCCTCGGTGGTTGGATCCGGCCTGATAACTTCAATGGTTTGAAACGGATGACTCACGTCCAAAGACCCTGATCGACAGTCTCAAAGTCGCCGATGCTAGTCAGCACCTCTTGTTCGTCCTCTTCGGTCCAGCTTCCGATGAAGCGGTCGAGAGCAGCGCCGATTGGCGACGACTCGCCTTGGCCGGCGAATCCTGCACCTTTTCTCATGAGGATGCACGCGGCTTTACTCAGCGAGACGCCTTCACGTCGCGCCACCGCTCGCAGATGGCGTTCGAGATGCTTGTCGGAGACACGAATTGATAGCCGAATCATTTGGATGATTTCTCCTGATTGATGGCAGTCATCGTACGCCTCGATAACACCATCCTCAATCGGCGTCACGTCGCAAGGTCAGACCCTGCGAGTTGAGAGTCGCCGGCGAGCCGCCGGCGGGACAGCCGCCGGGCCGGCGGCGCTACGTCTTGACCACGTCGTTCGCACCGGCGGTCCCTGCTACTACACTGCGCAGCGTGAGCGCCGTACGTCATCGATCGAGTCTTGCCGGGGCGTTTTTGCTGCTCGGCCTTCTGCTCGTCATCGCGCTCGTGCTCGCTTCTTCGGTTGGTGCGACGAACGTATCGTGGCGCGCGGCCCTCGCGGGCGATGTCACCGCGCGCTCGATCCTCGTCGGTATCCGCCTTCCGCGTGCACTGCTCGCGGCGCTCGTGGGGGCGACGCTCGCTGTTGCCGGTGTCACGTTTCAGTCCTTGCTTCGCAATCCGCTGGCCGATCCCTTCATCCTCGGCGTCTCCGGCGGTGCGGCTTGCGGCGCATCAATCGCGACCGCCGCGGGATTGTCGAGGCTGCCTGGCGTCGTGCCGCTCATCGCCTTCGCGGGTGCGTGCGGCGCAACCGGAGCGGTCTTCCTGCTGGCGCGACGGCGCGAGTACACCGACCCGACGCGCCTTCTTCTCTCCGGACTCGTGCTCAATGCGTTCTTTTCCGCGGTCATCCTCATCTCGTTCGGTCTGTCGCGGCAGAGCGATCTGACTGCGGCGCTGCGCTGGATGATGGGAACGCTCTTCGGCGCGACGTGGAGCGACGTGGCCTTGCTGGCGGTGCTGCTCGTCATCGCTACGGCCACGCTCGCGGCGATCGGCAACGATTTGCGCATGCTGGCATTCGGCGAGGATGACGCAAAATCGCGCGGCGTCAACGTGGAGCGGGTGAAACTGATCGGCTTCATCACAGCGTCGATCGTCACCGGCGCCGCGGTGTCGGTCAGCGGCATCATCGGGTTCGTTGGCCTGCTCGTACCGCATCTCGTCCGCATGATGTGGCGGCGCGACTTCCGCTTCCTCCTGCCGCTCTGCGCCCTCGGCGGCGGCGTGCTGGTGGTACTGGCCGATCTCCTCTCGCGCGTCGTCGTCACCTCGTCCGAGCTCCCCATCGGCGCGTTCACCGCCGTACTCGGCGTGCCTTTTTTCCTCTCGCTCCTGCGGAGGAATCGATGATTCTCGGCTTACGCAACGTCGTCTACGCCTACCCGGGAGCGAACGCGGTTGACAACATCACCGCGACCTTCGACGCGAAGCAACTCATTGCGCTCACCGGTCCGAACGGCTCGGGCAAATCGACGCTGCTCAAGCTCGTGGCCCGCGTTCTCACGCCGTACGCGGGTGAGATCGCCCTCGACGGAAAACGCCTTCGCGATTGGCATGCGAAGGACTACGCCAAGCAGGTGGCGTATCTGCCCCAGGATCCAGATCCCGCGTTCTCGATGCGCGCGCTCGACGTGGTCGTCTCCGGACGCGCTCCGTTCCTCGGCCGCTTCGCCTGGGAGCGCGACAGCGATTACGACGAGGCGGAGCGCGCCCTCGCTCTCTGCGACGCAGCCCACCTCGGCGAACGCTACCTCGACGAGATGAGCGGCGGCGAGCGAAAGCGCGTCTTCCTGGCGCGCGTCCTCGCCGCCCGGCCGCAGCTCATCCTGCTCGACGAACCGCTCTCGTCGCTCGACGTCTCGCACGTCCAGCAATTCTCGGCGCTCCTGCGCGACATCGTCGACCGCACCGGCGTCACCGTGATCTACGCAACGCACGACTTGAACTGGGCCGCCGCCTACAGCGACCGGATGCTCGTCATGCAGCGCGGCGCCCTGGCCCTCGACGCCCCACCCGGCGAGGTGATGCAACCAGACGCCATCCGCGAGCTCTTCGGCTTCGATGCCGAGGCGGTGCGAACGGGCGGGCGAGCATGGCTGGTGCCGCGGGTGGGGTGAGCAGTGATCGGAGATCAGAGATCGGTTGGATCAGTCTGATCAGTCCGATCGGTCGATTAGGTGAGCCCTACTTCTCAAACTCCCAGTTGATCTTCTTCAGCACGCGGTCGACGCGCTCGATCAGCTGGAGGATGTCTTTCTTCGCGTGGGCTGCGGAGAAGAACGCTGCCTCGAGCTGCGATGGCGGCAGGTAAACGCCCTCGCCGAGCATGAGATGGAAGAAGCGCGAGAACCTCTCGCGATTTGATTTGTTCGCGCTTTCGTAATCGGTGACCGGACCTTCTGTGAAGAAGATCGTCCACATCGATCCGACGCGGTTCACCGTCAGCGGCACGCCATGCTTCTCCGCGCTCTTCGTCACGCCGGTCTGGAACTCTCCCGAGCGCTCCTCGAGATCGGCGTAGATCGATGAATTCTTCAGCACGCCGAGAGTGGCCTTGCCGGCGGCCACGGCGATCGGATTGCCGGAAAGCGTGCCTGCCTGATACATCGGTCCCAACGGCGAGACTAGCTGCATCAGCTCGCGGCTACCGCCGTACGCACCGATCGGCATGCCGCCGCCGATGATTTTGCCGAGCGTGGTGATGTCGGGCTTCACGTTGTAAAGCGATTGCGCGCCGCCGTAGGCCACGCGAAAACCAGTCATCACTTCATCGACGATAAGCAAAGCGCCGTTTTCGGTGCAGATGTCGCGCAGCCCTTGCAAAAACCCCTCGGCTGGCGGGACGCAACCCATGTTCCCCGCTACCGGCTCGACGATCACGGCTGCCACTTCGCCGTCCATCGCCTCGCGCACAGCCTCGAGATTGTTGTAGGGCACGCTGATCGTCAGCTCGGTCACTTCCTTCGGCACGCCGGCGGAATCGGGGACGTTGAAGGTCGCGCCGCCGCTCCCCGCCTTGACGAGGAGGGCGTCGACGTGGCCGTGATAGCCGCCGTCGAACTTGATGATCTTCTTCCGCCCCGTGGCCGCGCGCGCCAACCGCAGCGCGCTCATCGTCGCTTCGGTTCCGGAGTTGACGAGGCGCACCATCTCGATCGACGGGATGGCCTGCGCGATCATCTCGGCCAGCTCGATTTCACCGACCGTCGGCGCGCCGAACGAAAAGCCGCGCGTAGCAGCCTTCTTCACCGCCTCGACCACGTAGCGGTGGCCGTGCCCGAGGATCATCGGGCCCCAGGAGCCGACGCAGTCGATGTACTGGAGACCGTCGGCGTCGAAGATGCGCGACCCGAGGGCCTGATCGATGAAGAGCGGGGTTCCGCCCACGCCTTTGAATGCGCGGACCGGAGAGTTGACGCCGCCGGGGATGATTTCCTGCGCGCGGCTGAAGAGAGTCTCGGAGTTTTTTCCCATGTAGTGCGGCGGATTATATGGGGGGAGGATCAGAGATCAGGGATCAGAGACAATCAGAGACGAGAGATCAGGGAATCAGAGACGAGAGATCAGCGGCAAGAGACAACAGACAGGCAACCGACGCAGCGACAGAGATAGCCAAGAGCTGATCGAGCCAGATCTACAGATCACTGATCCACTGGTCGGTTTCTCCGACTCCCGACTCCCGACTCCCGACTCCC
>DATLVW010000608.1:0-3101 GCA_035577085.1 Thermoanaerobaculia bacterium | reverse complement strand
TGGATCTCGACCGCTTCGGATTCGGGGAAGTGGTTGAACACCGACTCCGGCAACGTCGACGCACCATGTTGAACGGCTCCGGCCATGCCGTACTCCTCGCGGCAGATGTGGGTCGTTTCGCGGAGGACGTTGAAGTCGATCTTCGCCTGCGCGATCGAGCCGTCGGGGAGCGGCACACCGCCGTGCGAGGTGCCGGTCTGCACGGAGATCTTGCTAATGCCGGTGACCCCGCCGAGGAGTCGCTTCAGTCCGTCGGCGTAGGCACGGACTTCCTCCGGATGCGTGTTGTACTTGCCGACCTCGCCGATCTCGCCGCCGACCGAAACCGTCACGCCTTTCGGTTCCCGCTCGCGGATGTACTTCGTCAGATGCGCGGTCCCCTCGTAATTCGCGCGTTGCTGTTCGTCGCGCGTGGGGAAGTCCAGATTGACGAGCGTGGATGTGTCGATGTCGATGTTGTAAAACTCCGCGGCGAGCGCTTCGTCGATGAGCGATTCGAGCGCCTTCATCTCCGCTGCCTGCCCTTCCGGCGTCGCCCATTTTTTCGCGCTGGCCTGGAAGTGATCGCCCTGAATGAACACCGGTCCTTCGAACCCCTCGGCCATCGCGGCAGCAAGCACGCATGCGGCGTACTCGGCAGGCCGCTGTTCGGTGTATCCGATCTCCGAGCGCGCGATCTCGAAGATGAACGCGCCGGCGTCATGGCGCATGGCGACGCGAAAGAGCGCGCGCGCGGCGTCATAGGTCAGCGCGCGGATATTGAACGCGGGAACGGTGAAGCGGCGCGTGATCTCGTTGCGGCCGAAGCCCATGTAGAACGGATAGATCGATGAGGAGACCGCGCCGCGGCGGCGCGCTTCCATGTGGATGGTTCTACGGGCATCAGCCTTCGCATCTCCGTCGCCGAAGACAGCGGTGTGAACGAGCTGGTCGACATTGATGTCGGTCATCGGGTCGCCTCCGTCGCGGACTTTAGCAAAACTGCGTGCTCACGCGCGGGACGTTTGAGGCCCAGCTCCATCGCCGTCCGCCACGAACGCACGGATCTGCTCGACCAGCGCTGTCACATCGAACGGCTTGAGCACGGCGCCGTCCGCGCGAAGGCCCGCCAGTTCGGAGCGCGACACCGGCTCGCCGCTGAGAATGAGGATCGGGAGCCGCTCGAGGCCCGGCTCGTCGCGCAGGCTCTGAATGGTTTCGGCGCCCGTCATCCCCGGCATGTTCTTGTCGACCAGAACCACCGCCGGGCGGCGTTCCCGCGCGGCGGCCAACGCCTGATTGCCATTCTCTGCCGTGACCGCTTCGAACCCGAACTCCTTGAGAAGACTCCGCATCAACAGGAGAATCGGCTGGTCGTCGTCGACGACGAGGATGATAGGCTTTTCAGGCATGCAGACGCCGGAGTGTACGGGATCTGATCCCGCGCAACAACGCCGCGCAACAGAAACTCCATGGCCATTCGTCACGACCGCAAAGTCTCGATCCTCGATGTGATGGGGCCTGTGATGGTGGGTCCGTCCAGCTCGCACACCGCCGGCACCGCGCGCCTCGGCCGCGTCGCGCGCGAGATCCTCGACGAAGATCCGGTGGCCGTGCACTTTTACCTGCACCCACCGCTCGGCGCGACGTACCGCGGCCACGGCTCCGACTTCGCGCTCGTCGGCGGCTCGATCGGATTGAGCGTCGATGATCCGCGCATCCCCGAGGCGATTCGGATCGCCGAGCAGATGGACGTCGACATCACCTTCTCCGAAGAAGACCTCGGCGACGTTCACCCGAACACGGTGCGCATCGAGATTCGCGGCAAAACGCGCGAGGCCGAGATCAGCGGTTCGTCGATCGGCGGCGGCGTGATCGAAGTCTTCAAGATCAACGGCTTCCAAACTCGTTTCAAAGGTGACTCGCCAACGCTCCTGCTCTTCTACCGCGACCGCCCCGGGATGATCTCGGAAGTGACAAAGATCATCGCCGAGGAGGGAATCAACATCGCGTCACTGTCGTGCTCGCGAAAACAGCGCGGCAAAGACGCCTTCATGCAAATCGACGTCGACTCGCCAATGTCGGAGGCCGCGCTGCAGCGGATCCGTTCGGTGGAGGACGTCGAAGAGGCGAGGTACCTCGATCGGATTCCGTAGCGATCACGTGCTTGCACTCTGTGCCTACACTGCCTATAATGAGTGCATGCAATACACCATACGAGGCATTCCCGAAACACTCGACGCTGCGTTACGAGAACGTGCGCGTGTTGCCGGCAAGAGTCTGAACGAGGTGGCGATCGAAGTGTTGGCCGAAGGCGCTGGCCTTACCGGGGCGCCGCGGAAGCGGAGAAGTGCGGATGGTATTGCCGGGAGCTGGAAAGAGGACAAGGCTTTCGATGAGGCAATCGCTGCGCAGGATCGGATCGATGAGGATATGTGGAAGTGAGGGTCGCTTTCGACACGAATCGATATGTTGATTTCTGCCGAGGCGTTGTCGGAACCGTGACGCTTTTCGAGGAAGCAGGCATGGTTGCGCTGCCGTTCATCGTTCTTGGTGAGCTTCGAGCTGGTTTTGCGCATGGAAAGCGTCAGCTGGAGAACGAGCGGATTCTGCGAGACTTCCTGCTTAGGGATGGCGTCAGGGCCCTTTTTGCGGACGACCAGACGACGCATCACTATGGTGCGCTCTACCGCCAGCTCCGGAAACAGGGAACTCCGATGCCAGCTAACGACGTGTGGATTGCGGCGCTGGTTCTGCAGCACAATCTCGTACTTCACTCGCGAGACCGGCACTTCGATCACCTTCCACAACTGGCCCGCGTTTGATCAGGGTCGTGATCAATTCGGATGCACATCGTGATTTCGGAAGCAAAGGCAACCACAGAGACACAGAGAACACAGAGGACTCTCAGTGACCTCTGTGTCTCTGTGGTAAGCGGTTCTCCAACACACCGCGAATAGCCCGCGCCCCGATTCCTGTTCTGCCACCCATGATCGAAAGCTTTGCCCACCTCGAAAAACTCGCTGGCGGCCGCGACCTTGCGGACGTCTTTCTGGAGAGCGACGAACAGGAGCACGCCGTTCCCGGCGATCAGATCCTCGAAGCGTTGCGGCGGCGGCGCG
>DATLVW010000607.1:0-12256 GCA_035577085.1 Thermoanaerobaculia bacterium | reverse complement strand
TTCAATCGCCCGGTTCTCCATCTCCGCATGAAAGCTCTCCGCAAGAGTCAGCGTCGACGAGAGCAGAAGCCCCAGCCAAAGAAACCCCGCCGAGAATTTCCTCAACGCCTCGGCATCAGGGCCAACCGCAAAACTAAACAGGAGCAGCGCAGCCGCACCAAAGACAAAGATGGCCATGAGCTGCGCCTTGCTCCGCCACTGGAGGAGAAGTTCTTTGCGAAGAGCGGCGATCAAGCGGGCACCTTTCCGACGGCACCCTCGTCGTTTGCGAAAGTCCAGGTCCAGAAAATCGGAGGTGTCATCCTGAGCCTGCCGGAGCCGCGCCGCGATTCGCCTGGCCTTCTCACAGCATGGTCGCGCGGCGTAGGACGGCGAAGGATCTCAGAATACGATGCACATGGCACCTGCCGTTCAATTTGAGATCCTTCGACCTTCCGTTGGCGGCTCAGGATGACACCGTCGTTTTTTTGCACGGAAAAGAGAACGAAGAGGCTTCCCCGGCTCACGATGTCCCTCATCGCCCCCCCACCTCGCTCGCCTTCCCCCGCCACACCACCCGCCCGCTGTCCAGCAGCAGGGCTTCGTCGGCGATGCCCGATGCGCGCGGAAGCTGGTGCGTGGCAATCACGACGGTCGCTCCGCCGGCTTTGAGCTCATGCACGACATCATCGACCAGCGCGAAGCCCTCGGGATCGAGCTGGCCGTAGGGCTCGTCGAGAAAGACGACCCGTGGTTCCTGCAGCAGAACGCGGGCGAACGACAAGCGCTTGCGCATGCCGGCCGAAAACGTGGCTACGGGATCATCTGCGCGGCGTCCGAGTGCCACGCGTTCGAGGAGGGCGGGGATGCCGGAGCGTGAGCGCCCGAGGTGGTCGGCGGCGATGGCCAGGTTCTCGTGGGCGGTGAGCGAATCGTAGAGATACGACGAATGGCTGAGAAGCGCGACCAGCCGGCGAACGTCTTCGCGCTCGCGGACGAGATCGAAGCCGCCGATGCTTGCCGAGCCTGCGTCCGGACGGATGGCCGTGGCAAGCGTACGGAGCAAGGTCGACTTGCCCGAACCGTTCGGGCCGGCCACCATCATCACGCTTCCCGCGGCCAGAGAGAACGACACGTCTGCCAGGGCCCACCGCCTCCCGTAGCGGCGGGCCAGATTGTGTGCGTCGATTCCGGGAGGGGCTTCCATGCAGCGCGCAGTCTGTGTCAGGTTCGCGCGTGTGGCAAGCAATGCGCGAAGAGGAGCGGCGGCGCTATCATTTCTCGCGATGCGCACAACCGCACTCGCCCTGCTCCTAGGCGTAGCCTGCACCACCGCCACTCCGCCGCCCGCGCCCCAACCCGTCCCGCCGCCCGCTCCTCCATCCGCTCACGGCTTCACGATCGAGGAAGAGGTGCGCGTGCTGCAGTTGGAAGACCGCCGTGAGTACGACGAGGCCTTCACCAACGCATGGCTCGCAAACCCCAACGCGCTGCATCGCGCGCGGATCGCGCTGGCGCTGGGGCGAATCGGACCGCATACGTTTGTCGATACGAACGGCAACGGCATGCGCGACGCCGGAGAACGCCAGGCCGGGGTCGCACAGCTCGTGGCACTCGTCAGCGATCCCGATGCGAACGTTCGCGCCACTGCCGCCTTCGCCCTCGGGCAGATCGGCGACGCCACCTCGGTCGATGCGCTCCTCCAGTTCGCCGCCGATCATGATGGCGACGTCGCCGGGGAGGCAGTCGAGGCGCTGTCCAAGCTCGCGGCGCACGTGCCTCTTGCGCGTTACGCCGCATTCACCGGCGCGCAGATCCCGGAAGGCATTCGCGCGCGCGCTGTCCGTTTCCTCTTCCGCTTCAAGTCCGATGAAGCATCGGCGATTGCCGCCGATTTGCTCGCTTCTCCCTCGCCGCGCATTCGCGAGGAAGCCACCTACGCGCTGGCGCGGCGCGCGTATGCCGGCGCGCGGCCGCGCCTGGAGCTCCTCGTCAACGAGCCAGGTCACCAGACGCGCGCCAACGTCATGTCCGCCCTCGGCAGGATCGGATCGGCGGAATCGCTTCCTCTTCTGATCGATGCGTTGCGCGATCAACATCCCTGGGTGCGCACCAATGCCGTCGTTGCCATCAGCCGCCTCGCCGCAAAGGACCGGAAGTCGATCGAGCGGCCGCAACTCGCAAGCGATGCGAAGCGCGTGATGGAGTTGCTCGACGATCCCGACGCCGGCACGCGCGCCTCATCGATCGATACATTGGGTTACTACGCAGCGCGTGACGACGCCGCGCGCAAACGGCTGCTCGACGTCGCTGCAAACGGCTCGCGCTGGGACCGCGAGATCGCCGCCGGCGCGATCGCCAAAAACCTCGGCGACGAAACACTGTTGCCTGCAGACCTCACCAGTTGGGCAAAAGTGCGTGTACTCGAAGCGGCCACGCCAATCTCCGACGCCGTCCGTGCCAGATACGCCCGCGATTCGGAAACGCTCGTGCGCGCGCAGGCGCTGGGGACGATCGCGGACGACAAGATCGACGCCAATCTTCCGATGATTCGCAAAGCGCTCGACGACTACGACGTCATCGTCCGCGGCTACGCGATCGGCGCCTTCGCGAAATCACATGACCCGAACAAGCTGGATACGCTGCAAGGCGCAGAACGGCGCGCGCGCAGCGACGGGCAGAACGACGCCCGCCTCGCTGCGATCAGCGCGCTTTCGGAGATCGACTACCCGGACCGGGCGGCGGTTCTTCGCGTATGGCTAGCTGATCCCGATCCAGTCGTGCGCCGCATCGCCGCGGATGCGATCGAGCAGAAGCTTAAAATGCCGCGGCCGCAGTTCACGCCCCTTCCGGTCACGCGCAACGACTACACGCAGATCGTAGAGTGGTCGCGGCAACCGCACACCGCGTCGATCCACATGACCCGCGGAATCATCCAGATCGCGCTTCTCACGAAGGACGCACCGATCACGACATGGAACTTTGCGAAACTGGCGCGCGCGAAGTACTTCGATGACAGCTCGTTCATGCGCGTCGTCCCCAACTTCGTCATCCAGGGCGGCGATCCCCGCAACGACATGGAAGGCGGGCCGGGCTACACCATCCGCGACGAGATCAACCTTCAGAAGTACACGCGCGCCGCGGTGGGCATGGCCCTCTCCGGTCCCGACACCGGCGGCTCTCAGTTCTTCATCACGCACTCGCCACAGCCGCACCTCGACGGCGGCTACACGATCTTCGGCCGCGTCATCGCGGGCATGACCGCCGTCGTCGACCCAACCGAGCGCGGCGACAAAGTAGAGACGATCGCGATCGACGAGAAGTGAGGGGCTGTCACCAGCGCCGCTCGCCCTGCTCCACCGGAGTAACATGAGGCCGTAATGCAGCAAGCACAACGTCACTACACCATCGACGAGTACTTCGCAGTTGAAGCCATGTCGCCGGTTCGCAACGAGTATTTCGACGGCGAGATCCTGGCGATGGCTGGCGGATCACCGAACCACAACCGGATCTCCAGAAACGTTCTTCTGGCGCTCGAACCGAAGCTGCGCGACGGACGCTGCGAATCGTTTGGGTCGGATACGCGAATCCTCACGGCCTCCGGGCTCTATACGTACCCCGATGCCGTCGTTATCTGTGGACCGATCATCCTCAGCGGCGACATGCTCGAATCGATCACCAATCCGACCGTGCTGGTCGAAGTGCTCTCGCCATCGACCCGAGCCTACGATCGCGGCGAGAAGTTTGAGCTCTATCGATCGATCCCGGCCTTTCGCGACTATGTGCTCATCGAGCAAAGCGCTGTCGATGTGGAGCACCGGTGGCGCGCCGGTGATCAATGGTCGAGTGCCCGGAAGACGGCGCTCGATGATGTCATTCAACTGAACAGCATCGAAGTGGATCTCAAGGTCGCCGATCTATATGCCCGTGTGCAACTGACCTAGGGCGATTACCCGAGCCTGGCGAGATTCGAATCATCAATGCCCGCAAACCCGACAAAGACGAACGCACCCATCACGAAGAAGAATCACGCCGCTGAACCAGCCGCCGACGAGATGCGATCGCATTACGACTTTGATTACAGCAAATCGCGCCCGAATCGTTTCGCTTCCCGGCCGAAGGTCGGACGTGTTCGCTCCGTTGTTCTCGATACAAAGAACGACGCCGGCGATGTGGAGTAAACCAGAAGGTCCCCCTACTCCGACGGCCGCTTCGCGATCAGCCAGCCGATCAGGAAGAACGCGCCGCCGATGAACAACAGGCGCACTTCCAGCGATACGTTGTCCTTCAGCAGACCAGTGAGCAAACCGATCGGAAGGATGATCATGCCGATGAGCATGAAGAGGCGGCCGAGGAGCGCGGACATCGGGGAAGTGTAACGCCCGCCGCGCTGCTACAGTTCGCGGCGTGAAGCCAGTCGTCGTCCTCACGGCGCAGTACCCGGCCATCGTCCGCGAAATCCTGGCCGGACTCTGCGACTTCGTCGAGCATCCCAGCGAAAACGGACGCTCAGAGGACGACATGATCACGATTTTGAGCGAAGCCGATGCGGCCATCACGCTGCTCAGCGATCCGCTCACGCGCAATGTTCTCGAAGCGAATCCCGGCCTGCACATGATTGCCAACTACGCGGTCGGCTACAACAACGTCGACCTCGAGGCCGCGCGCGAGCTGGGCGTCATCGTCACGAACACTCCCGGCGTACTGACGGAAGCGACCGCGGATCTGACGATGGGGCTCATCCTCGCGGTGATGCGACGCATCATCGAAGGCGACCGCGAAGTGCGCACCACCGGCCGGTGCGTCTGGGAGCCGCTGCATCTCCTCGGCAGCGGGCTCACGGGCAAACGGCTCGGGATCATCGGCATTGGCCGCATCGGCAGCGCGGTGGCGACGCGCGCAGCGGCATTCGGGATGGAGGTCATCGGCGTCCGGCGCGGCGAGTCTCTCGACGAGCTTCTCGCGACGAGCGACATCGTATCGATCCACGCGCCGCTGACCGGCCAGACCCGTCACCTGATGAATGGGACCACTCTCCACGCGATGAAGCGCGGCGCATTCCTGATCAACACCGCGCGCGGGCCGCTGGTCGACGAAACGGCTCTCTGCGACGCGCTCGACGACGGCCACCTCGCCGGCGCCGGACTTGATGTGTACGAAGACGAGCCCTCCGTCAGTCCGCGCCTGATCGCGATGCCGAACGTCGTCCTCCTGCCGCACATCGGCTCGGCGACGGAGGAAACCCGAGCCGCCATGGCCCGCATCGCCGCCACCGACGTGGCTCTCTTCTTGCGCGGACTGAAGCCGCAGAACATCATCACCTGAGTGAGCGAACGATCATGACCATCCTCAATCGTGCGGAGTCCTTTCTCGTCATCGTCGATGTGCAGGAGAAGCTCATGCCGGTCATCGACGACCACGAGAGCGTGGAGCGCAACCTCGACCGCCTCATCCGCGGCGGTCACATCCTCGACATCCGCGCCGTCGTCACCGAGCAATACACCAAAGGACTCGGCCACACCGTGCCGCGGCTCCGCACCACGCTCGAGGCAACGTTCGGCTATGAACCGATCGAGAAGTTGACGTTCTCGGCCTTCGGATGTGTCGAGTTTGTCGCCGTCGTCCGCAATCTGCACCGGAAACAAGCCATCGTCGCCGGGATCGAGACGCACGTCTGCGTTTACCAGACCGTCCGCGACCTTCTCGCGAACGGATTCGACGTCACCGTCATCGCCGACGCCGTCTCCTCCCGCACGCAAGCCAATCGCGAGACCGCCCTCCGCCGCATGGTCAGCGCCGGCGCCAAACTGAGCTCGACCGAGATGGCGCTGTTCGAGCTGACGGGAGTTTCCGGGACAGACGAGTTCCGGGAGATCGCGCGGCTCGTGAGGTGAATTGACAATTGACAATGGACAATTGACAACGAGCCGCTGATCACGGGCGTCTCTGATCTTCTAATCTTCCAATCTTCTGATCTCTGACGTTCTGATCTTCTGATCTCTGATCTTCTGATCTCTGATCTTCTGATCTCTGACCCTCTGATCTCTGACCTTCTGATCTCTGACTTGATCCCCGTTGTCAATTGTCAATTATCAATTGTCAATTATCATCCCGCCGATGCCCGACCTCGTCACCCTCTTCCAGGCGCTCAGCGACGCTACGCGGCTCCGGCTCTTGAGCCTGATGGCGGCGGGCGATGTCTGCGTCTGCTATTTCGTCGAGATCCTCGATGAGACGCAGCCGAAGATCTCGCGGCATCTCGCCTATCTGCGGCGGGCCGGGCTGGTGTCGGCGCGGCGCGAGGGGAAGTGGGTGCATTACGGGCTGGTGAAACCGTCCGATCCCGCGGCTGCCGCGGTCTTCGAGAAGGTTCTCGAGGTCATCACCAACGACCGCCGGATGCAGCGCGATCGCGCCGCGCTGGAGAAGGTCTGTTGCGCCGTCCGGCTGCCCGCCGCGTTGCAGAACGCACCGAAACCGGCTCTCGTGAGGGCGCGGACGAACTGATGCTGGCGGCGATCCTCATCGCCATCGCGGCGTTCTTCGCCGGTGCGGTGTCGGCTGTGGCCGGCTTCGGCATTGGCAGCATCCTCACGCCGCTTCTCGGCCTGACCATCGGCGTCAAACTGGCGGTGGCCGCCGCGGCGATCCCGCACTTCATCGGCAATGCGCTTCGTCTCTGGACATTGCGCGACAAAGTCGACAAACACGTGCTCAAGACATTCGGCCTGATGAGCGGCGCGGGCGCGCTGACTGGTGCCCTGCTCTACGCTGCCGTGGCAACGAGCGCTCTGAAACTCGTCTTCGCCATCGTGCTGATCATCGTCGGAGCCTTTGGGGTTACCGGTTGGAGCGATCACCTCCGCTTCGGCCGCCGCGGCGCGTGGCTGGCGGGCGGCATCTCCGGGCTGCTGGGCGGACTGGTCGGCAACCAGGGCGGCATCCGCGCCGCGGCGATGCTCGCGCTTGACGTGCGCAAAGAGGTCTTCGTCGCCACCGCCGTCGCCATCGCCCTCGTCGTCGATGGCGCGCGCCTGCCGGTTTACGCGTTCAGCACGGGACGGCAGCTCCTGACCGTCTGGCCGATGCTCGCCGGCGCCAGCGTCGCCGTCATCCTCGGCACCTTTTTCGGAAAGTCTCTCCTCGGGCGCGTGCCGGAAAGCGTTTTTCGCCGCCTCGTCGCCGCCCTTCTGATCGCCCTCGGCGTGGCCATGCTCGTTTCGCGATGAAATTCGCAGCACCGTGACCGCTGTCATCACGGATGACTTCCGGTCGTCGTTACGATCGTCAACCTGATGCGCGCTGCCATCCGAATCGCTTTCATCGCTCTCACGCTTGCGGCGAGCACCGCCGGTGCAGCGACGTTCCTCGTCCCGCCGGACCGCACACTCGTCACTGCGTCGAATGCGATCGTCGTCGCCACTGCCGGGGAGTCGCACGGACGTTGGGCCCCCGGCGGATGGATCGAGACCGTGACGGAGCTTCGTGTCGACGAGGCAATCAAAGGTGAGATCGGTACCGGCGAGACGATTCACGTCACCGAGCTCGGTGGTTCCGTCAGCGGGATCAGCTACATCGTCGCCGGAAGCCCGAAGTACGCGCCGGGCGAGAGGGTGCTGCTCTTTCTGGAGACGAACGATCGCGGCGAATGGGTGGCGAAGAACATGGTGGTCGGGAAGTTCACGCCGGCCCAGGACACAAGCGGGCGACAGCTCCTCCTCCGTGAAGCGGGCGAGATCGTGGGCTGGAACGTCGACGGCTCACCGCATCACGAGCCGGTGCGGCTCGAAGCCGAGTTCCTGCGCTTCGTGCGCGCGGTTGCGCAAGGGCGTGATGCGGCGGAGGACTACATCGTCAGCGATCCGAAACCGTTGCGGAAGAACATCATCAGCGAGGCGACGGCGTCGGCATTTGCGCCAAGCTCGTATCTGATTCAATCGGGAGGGCTAGGCATCCGTTGGCCGAGCTTCCCCAACACGGTCGTCTTCCTCAGCCACGGCACGCAGCCAGGCGCCCTGAACGGCGGCATCACGGCGATGCAGCGCGCCTTCGCGGCGTGGACGAGCGACCCAGGCTCCAACATCGTCTACGGATACGGCGGCACGACGCCGATCGCCAGCACCGGCTTCGGATCGAACGTCAACGACGGCGTGAACACCGTGCAGTTCAACGATCCTGCGAACGAGATTCCTGGCTCGTTCACGCCAACCAACGGCGCCACGCTCGCGATCGGGGGCGCCTGGACCGGGAACGCCACGCATCAGGCAAACGGCGAGCAGTACCGCACGATCGTCGAAGCCGACCTCGTCGTGCAGGACGGCATCAGCGGCCCGGGTCTGACCGGCAATGGATTCGATCACGTCCTCACGCACGAGCTCGGGCACACACTCGGGCTGCGTCATTCCGACAAGAACGCTGCCGACACGGCCAACTGCTCCGCGCCGCTCGACTGTTCAACAACGGCGATCATGGACTCCGGCGTCGCCTTCGACTCCGACCCGATCGGTTCGGCTCTGCAGGCGTGGGACATCGCAGCGATCGATGCCGTGTACGGCTCCGGCGTGGTCACACCGCCGGCCTGCAATCCGCCGCGGATCAACACGCAACCGGCGCCGACAATCGACGTCGGCACTACGGCTGTCACCTTCACCGTAACCGCCTCGGGTGACACACCGCTGCAATACCAGTGGTACACAGGCACCCGAGGAAATACGAATGCGCCGGTGACGGGCGCGAACTCGGCGAGCTTCACCGTGAAGCCGGCGGTGACCACCGGCTACTGGGTTCGCATCACGAATGGATGCGATCCTCCCGCGGACAGCATCACTGCCTACGCGATCGTCAACAATTGTCCGCCGGTCACGATCGCTTCGCTGTCGGGCGACGTCACGATTTTCGAAGGGAAGTCGACGCCGCTCGCGGTCGCTGCCAGCGGCGGAACCGTTTCGTATCAATGGTACGCAGGCACGAGCGGCACGACGACGTCGCCGATCCCCAACGCAACCGGCGCGACGATGACCGTTTCACCGGCGCAGACGACCAGCTACTGGGTGCGGGCATCGAACACCTGTGGATCGAGTACCGACAGCAGCACGGTGACGGTCACCATCGTCCCGTGCACAGCTCCGAAGGTCGTCGTGCAGCCGGCAAGCAGCAATATCGTCACCGGCAACGGAGCGACGCTCTTCGCGGCAGTGACCGGAACGCAGCCGATCTCCTACCAGTGGTACGAAGGAACGTTCCCGGACACGACGCATCCAGCCAACAGCGGCACCTCGGCCACGCTGGCCGTGCCGTCGCTCGTCGCCTCCACTTCGTACTGGCTGCACGTCTCGAGCGTATGCGGCGAGACTGACAGCACCACCGCGCGGCTCACGATCGTATCTACCTGCACGCCGCCGGCGATCGCCGTCCAACCGCAAAATCAGAGCGTGGCCTCGGGATCGGCCGCAATTGTATCGATCAGCGCAACGGGCTCATCGCTCTCGTATCAGTGGTACCAGGGTGGCTTCCTCGATTTCACCCACCCCCTCGGCGGCAACGCCCCCGCGGTGCTGACGCCCGCAATCACCACAACGGCGCAGTTCTGGGTGCGCATTACCAGCCCCTGCGGCAGCGTCGACAGCACCGTCGCAACCGTGTCCGTCGCCGTACAGCCGCGGCGAAGAGCGGCGAAGTAGCACGGATTGGGTCAGGTCTAAAGTCTAAAGTGCCGACGACGACTGATCGCCTTAACGACGATCGTCCTCGGCACTTTAGACTTTAGACCTGACCCTCCAATCCGCTTCAAAAGGCCTAGTGAAATTGGGTCAAGACCAATTTCAGTAGGGGTTTTGACTCGTGAAATAGTGCCATGGACACTTTCGGTAGTCGTTTTGACTACTGAAATTAGGCCGGGACCAATTTCGGTAGTCGTTTTGACTCGTGAAATAGTGCCATGGACACTTTCGGTAGTCGTTTTGACTACTGAAATTAGGCCATGGACAATTTCGGTGGTCGTTTTGACTACTCAAATTAGGTCGAGACCAATTTCGGTGGTCGTTTTGACTACTCAAATTAGGTCGAGACCAATTTCGGTGGTCGTTTTGACTACTCAAATTACGTCGGGACCAATTTCGGTGGTCGTTTTGACTGCTCAATTTAGGTCGAGACTAATTTCGGTGGTCGTTTTGACTACTGAAATTAGGTCGGGACCATTTCGGTAGTGGTTTCGACTCCTGAAATCGTCAAAAGGACTACCGAAATTGGCTCCGGACGTCCTCGAAAGAGGTCACCTGGCTGGTCGCATCACATTCCCACTCCCCACCCCCCACACCCCACCCCCGAAAACTACGTATGCACTCCCGGCGCTTCGTGGCCGCTGTCGCTGACGTATTCGACGTAGGAGCCTCCGAACACGCGTGGGGCGGCGCCGCGTTCTTCGGGCAGCTCGAGCACCCGATTGGAGAGGCCGCGCAGGAACATGCGGTCGTGCGAGACGAAGAGCATCGTCCCTTCGAAATCGTGAAGCGCTTCGACGAGCATCTCCTTCGTGGCCAGGTCGAGATGGTTCGTCGGCTCGTCGAGGACGAGGAAGTTCGGTGGATCGAGGAGCATCCGGGCCAGCACGAGGCGTGAGCGCTCGCCGCCGGAGAGCGAGCGGATCTTTTTCTCCACCTCGTCGCCGGAGAACTGGAACGCGCCGAGGAGGCTGCGCAGCGTGCCGATCGATTCGAGCGGAAAGTCTTTCTGGATCTGTTCCCACACGGTGAGATTCGGATCGAGCACGTCGAAGGCCTGCTGCGAGAAGTAGCCCATCTTCAGCGATGCGCCGAGGCGGACGTTGCCGCCGTCCGGCTCGACCGCGCCCGAGACCATCTTCAGCAGCGTCGACTTGCCGGCGCCGTTTTTTCCCATCACGCACCAGCGCTCGCCGCGGCGGATGAGAAAGTCGAAGTCCTCGTAGATGGATCGCTTGCCGTACGCCTTCGAAACGTCCTTCAGCGTGACGACGTCGTCGCCCGATCGCGACGGTTTGCGGAAATCGAACTTCATCGTCTTCCGCTTCTTCGGCGGCTCGAGCTTCTCGATCTTGTCGAGCGCCTTCACGCGGCTCTGCACCTGTGCCGCTTTCGCCGCGTGCGCCGCGAAGCGGTCGATGAAGCGCTGCTCCTTGGCCAGCATCGATTGCTGCCGCGCGTAGGCGGCCTCGCGGTTGGTCTCGCGGATGGCGCGCTCCCGCTCGTAGAACTCGTAGTTGCCGGAGTAGGTGACGAGGTCGCCCTCGTCGATCTCGACGATCTTCGTGACGACGCGGTTCATGAACTCGCGGTCGTGCGACGTCATCAGCAGCGAGCCTTCGTATCGCTTGAGGAAGTCTTCGAGCCAGATGATCGACTCGATGTCGAGATGGTTGGTCGGCTCGTCCATCAGCAGCACATCGGGCCGCCCCAGGAGAACCTTGGCCATGGCCACCCGCATCTTCCAGCCGCCGCTGAGCGCACCGACGTCGCCGTCGATGCGGTCATCCTCGAAGCCGAGACCGTGGAGAACCTCGCGGGCGCGTGCTTCGAGCTCGTACCCACCGAGGTGGGAGTAGTCCTCCTGGACGTGGCCGAAGCGGTCAAGGATCTTGTCCATTTCATCCAGACGGTCGGGATCGGACATCGCGTTCTGCAGCGCTTCGAGCTCGTGGTGAAGATCGCCGAGGCGGCCGCTGCCGGCGATCGCTTCGTCGAGCACGGAGCGGCCGGACATTTCTTCGATGTCCTGGCGGAAGTAGCCGATGGTGATTTTCTTCGGAACGGAGACGTCGCCGTCGTCGGCCGATTCTTCGCCGACGATCATGCGAAAGAGGGTCGTCTTGCCGGAGCCGTTCGGCCCGACCAGTCCGGCGCGCTCGCCGGGGTTGAGCTGAAACGAGGCGTCGACAAAGACGAGCTGCCGGCCGGACTGCTTGGAGATCTTGCTGAGGCTGATCATGAGCGTGGAGACAACGCGGGGGGCCGGGGCGGCATTTCGCTTCTGTCTCACGCGAAGGCGCGAAGACGCGAAGCAGGCTTGTTCTCGTTTCGCGTCTTCGCGGCTTCGCGTGAGGCGGCCCACGCCCGAGTCCGGCTGCCTTCAAATTCCGGTTGCGCCGGAGTTACGAATGGGCGTAGGCTGCGCCGGTCATCACAGACGGATGTATTGCCAGTGCCCCTCGCAATGTGCGAGTCGTTCCGTACGTATACCTGTTCCGAGCGTGTCGGGACAGGGTTCCTAACCGGTGATCTCTCTCACCACAACAGCCAAGAAG
>DATLVW010000606.1:0-5706 GCA_035577085.1 Thermoanaerobaculia bacterium | reverse complement strand
ACCGGGGGTGCAGAACAAGTCGCTGCGGGTGCAGAACAAGTCGCCGGGGATGCAGAACAAGTCGCTGCGGGTGCAGAACACTTCATCGTGGGTGCGAAACACACCGTCGATGATTCGAAAGAGACCATCTCCGAACCTGGGGCGTCCGGCGCTAACCCGCATTTCTCACACCCTTCAGCGACTCCTTCCCATCGAGCGCCTTCTCCCCCACGCTTTTCAGTGGGGGAGAAGGTGCCGAAGGCGGATGAGGGGGCGTTTGATTGTCGCGTCAACGTTGATTGCCCAAGCACTGGGAACGGATGCCTTTTCAATCGGGTCACCGCTCGCGAACAACGTGGTTATCCTATCTTGTAACGCCCCCCTCATCCGGCTTCGCCACCTTCTCCCCCCGCAAAAAGCGCGGGGGGAGAAGGCGCTCGATTGGAAGGAGCTGGTGATAAGGGTGTGAGAAATGCGGGCTAATGCAGGGCTAATGCGGGCTACTGACCCACCGGCATCAACTTGATCTCCAGCCGGTAATCCGCGCTTCCCGAGCTCGATGCAGCGTTCTCGATCCTGTCGGCGAGGTTGCGCAGCGGGAACAAGATCATGTCGAGGGTCGTGGCAGTCCGGTCGAGCGTGTGGCTCGCTTCGACGCGCAGCGGCACACCTTCCTTGAGCACCAGGCCGCGGTCGAAACGCATGTTCAGCGGGCGGTAGCCATTCGCGGTGACGTCGATCGTGCAGCGCTCGGGGTAGCGCGGAACATCGACGCGCATCGGCGTGGTGCCGTGGGCGACCGTTCCGGCGCCGCAGTCGAGACTCACCGATGCGTGCGCCGGAACCGTGTGCAGCTCGACCACGTTCGGCTCGGGCGGCAGATTCGCGGAGTGCGTTGCGCAGCCCGTGATCGTGATGGCGAAGAGAAGGAGACGCGCCGGACGGCTTTGCATGATCTCTATTGTGTGGCCAAAACGCTGCTGTCGTGCTCTCGTTTGTGAAGATCGTTGACCTTCGACATGATCTTTTCGTCGATCCGGTTGATGGCGAAGTTGCGCGCCACGCGGATGGCGTTCTTGATGGCCTTGGCATTCGAGCGGCCGTGGCAGACGATGCATCCGCCCTTGACGCCCAGCAGCGGCGCGCCACCGTACTCGGAGTAGTCCATCCGCTTCTTCAGGCCCTCGAACGCGCTCTTCGCCAGCATGCCGCCGATCTTCCGCGGCAGCGTCTTCATCATCTCCTGGCGCAGCGTCGTCGACACGAACTCGCCCAGCGCCTCGGACGCCTTGAGAACGACGTTGCCGATGAAGCCGTCGCAGACGACGACGTCCGCGTTGCCGTTGAAGACGTCGCGCCCTTCGGCGTTGCCGATGAAGTTGAGTCCCGTTTCCTTCAGGACCCGGTACGTCTCCTTCGTCAGCTCGTTGCCTTTGCCTTCCTCTTCGCCGATCGAGAGCAACCCGACGCGCGGCGCAACGACATCGAAGAGCATCTGCGCGTAGAAGTGGCCCATGACGGCAAACTCGCGAAGATGATTCGGTTTGGCATCGACGTTCGCCCCGACGTCGAGCAGGAGCGTGTGACCCTTCAGGCTCGGCACGACCGCGGCGAGCGCGGGACGGCTCACCCCTTCGATCATGCCCATGACGGCGCGCGCCGAGGTCCAGGTCGCGCCGGTGTTACCCGCGGAGACGAAGGCGTTGGCCTTCCCCTCGGCCACCAGATTCGCGCAGACGCGAACGGACGAGTTCCGCTTCCTGCGCAACGGCGCCAGGGCGGTGTCCTCCATCGTGACGATTTCGCGCGCGTCGAACACGCTGATGTTGCGCGGCGTGCCGCCGGCAGCGGCGAGCTCGCGCCGCACGACGTCTTCCTGGCCGACGAGAATGATCTCGACCGCAAATTCGGCCGCCGCCAGGACCGCGCCCTTCACCACCTCGGCCGGCGCATGATCGCCGCCCATGGCGTCGAGGGCGATACAGACGTCACTCATCGCAGGTGGAGTTTAGAACGAGTCTTTGACGGCGATGACTTCGCGGCCTTTGTAAAACCCGCATTTCGGACAAACGCGGTGCGGCATCTTCGCTTCGTGACACTGCGGGCACGTCGAGAGCGACTTCGCTTCGAGGAAGTCGTGCGCGCGGCGCGTGCGCGTGCGGGCTTTCGAGTGTCTCCGTTTGGGATTTGGCATGGTGTGCTCCTTATGAATTGAGAGATCAGGGACGAGAGATCAGAGATCAGGAAAGAACCTTGCCTGACCTCTGATCTCTCTTCTCTGACGTTTGATCGCTAACTATTGATTATTCTTGAGATCAGAGACAAGAGATCAGAGATCAGGAGGAACTTCACCTGGTCTCTGATCTCTCATCTCTGACGTTTGATCGCAACTATTGACTACTTTTGAGATCAGAGACTAGAGATCAGGAAAGGCACTTCGCCTGATCTCTGATCTCTCGTCTCTGATCTCTGCCTCACTGCCTTACTGCTCGTTCTTCTTCGCCAACTCCGCCCGTATCCCGGCCAGCGCGCCCCAACGCTCGTCGCCCGCCGCTGACTGACACGAGCAGCTTTCCTGATTCCGGTTCGCCCCGCACTGCGGACAGAGCCCGAGACAGCTCTCCGTGCACAGCGGCTTCATGGGGATGGAAAGCTGGACCTGCTCGGCGGCGAGATCCCGCAGTGGAATCAGCCGCTCCGTGTAGAACTCGATGTCGAGCTCGTCCGGTGTGATCTCGACCTCGTTCTCTGCCAGAACGGCGGGTCGGGGGCGGAATCTTAAGTGAAACTCGGACGAATTCGCAAATGGGAAGGGCTCGACACAGCGGGAACAGGTCAGATCGCCGGTAAATGTCGTCGAACCGTCCGCCAGGTATTCGCCCACAAGGTCGCCCTTGCTGGCCGTGGCCACGAGCGACACCGGGCCGATGGCGGCCAGATCGATGCGGTCCAGCTCGCTGACCGCGAACTGGTAGGTCCGTTCGTAGGTCTCGGAGCCGTATTTATCGATATCGTCGAAGACGATGAAGTCTTTGTCGGGCATGGACGTTCGACGCTGTAACTGCGCCCTCCCGGCTTCTATTTCGCACCGATTCTTACCTTTAGCTCCTCCACATTCCCATCGTCGGAGTCGGCCGCTTCGACGCTGGTGGCCTCCTGCAACGCCTCAATCCAGCGCTTCAGATCGCGCGCGGAGCGGTAAACGCGTCCGGCGGCAATCCGCAGCCCGATGCTATCGCCCAGCTTGCTCAGAATCGGCACCAACCGCTTCGAGTCGGCGCGCACGGCCCATTTCCCCGCCGGCCAGCGGCCAGGGTCGATCGCATCATTCTTATATTGGTTGATGGAGTCGTCGAAGGAGAGGAGGAGCTGCCCGTTCTGTTCGGCGGTCTGGATGTGGATGCCGAGGGACTCGCCCTGGCGCACGCGGGCGACGAAATCCTCGAACGCCGCGCGGCGCACCGGATCGTCGGGAACGGCGATGACGCCGAGCGGCCGCGGGAGGAACTTGTGGGTGTCGACGTCATAGATCGTCATCGATCCGCCGTTCTCCAGTAACGATGAGACACGTGTCCCGAAGACGCGGTTCAGGTCTTCGACGATGCGCGGCATCGTGGCGAAGGTGGCCGAAAGCAACGCGCCGCGCACGAATTGGGCAGGTTGGGTCGCCTGCATCGCAGGCTCCTCATCTTCCCGCGCCGCTCGAGACGTCAGAAGAATCTCATCAGACGTGACGGAAAGAGAAGTCACAGCCGGCCTCGCGATCGGCGGAAATGCGCCGCGCGCGCCCTTGCGCTGGACGACGAATGCGTCCCCCGGCGGAAGCTTTTCCGCGAGCCTGAGAACCTCGTCCAGCGCGGCAGGACTGATCGGTTGCGCGGGCGGCGCGTTGAGGAGAAGCGTGTCGCCGAGGTCGCCGCCGAGCATCATGTAGGTACGGACGACCGCGGATCGAATCGGATCGAGCCGGATCAGATAGCGCGTTCCGGTGGCATCGCGCCACGCCAGGAGATCTGCGCCGCCAACCATCCACGGTGACGGAATCGAATGCGAGCGCTCCCACCCCTCGACCGCCTGCGCCGTGACCGGATTCGCGCGCAGCTTTCCGTCGAGCGCGGCCGCTGTCGGAATCAGTGCAAAGGACTCCGCCGACTCCGGGACGGACGCGAGCAGCGCGCGCTGCGCGGCGGTCAGCGGAAATCGAACGCCCGCCGAAGTCTTCGGCGTCGTCGCGATCAAATAGATGATGACGCCCCCAACGAACGCGAGGAGGACTCCACCGATGACGCAAAGCTTTTTCATGGTTCGTGCAGCCCACATTGTGTCAGACGCGGCGAAGCCGCACCCAACCGACAACCGACAACGCGCCGCAGGCGCATGCGCTACGATCCGCCTCCGATGCCGTCATCACCCTCTCCGTCCATCGCGGGCACCGTCGTTCACACTCTGAGCCAGGCGCTGTGGGATCGCGTCGCGGCCACGTTTCGGTCGGCAACCCGCCGCGAACGAAAGCTCAGAATCGGCGTCGACATCCGCCCTTTCTATGAGCCTCTCACCGGCATCGGCTGGTATCTCTATCACCTGCTCCACGAGATCGGGAAGCGCGACGACGTGGAGCTCTATCTGTTCGGCGACGCGCGCGTGACGGACTACGGGCCGGTCCTGCACGCCGATCTGCCGCCGTCTGCCCACCTCTGCTGGTTCGACCTTCGCGGCAAAGGGATCATTCCCGGTCGCTGGCGTGCGCTCACCGCAGCAGCGTACGTGCTGTGGATGAAGCTGATCGATGCCGACGTGATGTTCGCCGCCAATTACTTCCTCCCCCGCCTCCTCGGCGCTGTCGCCCGCCGCCGCGTCGTCACGATCCATGACCTCACCTACAAACGCTTCCCCGAACTGCTGCAGAAAGAGACGCTCGCCAACCTCGGCTACCAGATGACGCGCGAGCTGGCCCACGCCGACGCGGCCATCTGCGTTTCGGAATCGACGCGGCAGGATCTGCTGCATTTCTACGACATCGATCCGTCGCGGGCGATCACGATTCACTCCGGTCTGACAGTTCCAGCCGCTACCACTCCCCACTCCCCACTCCCTACCCTCCCACCCCGCTACATTCTTTTCGTCAGCACGATCGAGCCGCGGAAGAACCTCGATGTTCTGCTCGACGCCTACGCCCGACTCCGCGCGCGCGGTGCGTACGACGGTGCGCTGGTCGTAGTGGGGCGCGTGGGGTGGAAGGCGGAGGCAACGCGCGAACGCCTTCGCGCCGAGGGAGTGCATCATCTCGACTATCTCCCGGCCGGACAGCTCGCCGCGGTTTACCGAGGCGCCGAGCTGTTCGTCTTTCCATCGATCTACGAAGGTTTCGGATTTCCGCTGCTCGAAGCGATGGCGTACGGCGTCCCGTCGATCGCCGCACGTTCGTCGTCGCTGCCGGAGATCGGCGGCGACGCCGCGCTCTACTTCGAACCGCACGATTCCAAAGGCCTCGAAGCGCAGATTTCGCGCGTGCTTACAGATGCCGTGCTTCGCGAGCAACTCGCTGCTGCAGGACCGATTCGAGCGGCGCAGTTTCGTTGGAATGTGGCTGCCGAGCAGACGCTGGCGGTCTTGCGGAAGGCGTCCGGTGATTCAGCGTAGCGCGTCCGCTGACGTAGCGCCGTCGGCTCGACGGCTGGACCGCAGGCGGCTCGCCTGCGACTTTTGAACATCGCTGCGCATCCGCAG
>DATLVW010000605.1:0-3000 GCA_035577085.1 Thermoanaerobaculia bacterium | reverse complement strand
CCGATCTGGCGCCGATGCTGCGCGCCGGACTCTCCGCCGCTCCGGCAGATGCGGCGCCTGAGGTTTACGCTGCGGCTCTCTGGAAATTGACATCCCTCGGTGGACAAGGAGCATTCCGCGAACTAGTCGAGCGGCTCCTGCGCGAGCGCGGCGAGTGGGAGGCAGTTGTTCAGGGTTACCGCTAGTTGCTTTATGATCCGCACGCACCACAACAATTGAGGTCACGATGTCTGAGCAGGCGCGCGTCCTGATCGTCGAAGATAGCGAAACCGACCGTGCTCTGCTCGATCACCACTTGAGCCGCGACGGGTTCGATACCGAGTTCGCATGCGATGGCGTCGAAGCGTGGCAGATGCTCGACGCCAACCCCGACCGCTACGACCTCGTCCTCCTCGACCGCACCATGCCGCGCATGAACGGGATGGACCTGCTCAAGCGCATCAAGAGCGATCACCGCTTCCTCATCGTCCCGGTCATCCTGCAAAGCGCATTGGTCGCGCGCGACGAAGTGATCGAAGGCATCCGCGCCGGCGCCTACTACTACCTGACCAAACCGTACGACGTCGAGATGCTGATGAGCGTCGTGCGCACCGCCGCCGCCGACAGTGCCGCCGCGCGCGAGTTGCAGCGGCGTGTGCGCCGGGGATTGCAGGTTCTGCAATTGCTCGACGATGCGCACTTTACCTATCGGACGATCGAAGAAGCGCGCGGTCTGGCCGCGGTTCTTGCCAACGCGTGCCCCGACGCCGAGGCGACGGTCATCGGGCTCACGGAGCTCCTCGTCAACGCCGTCGAACACGGCAACCTCGGCATCACCTACGACGACAAGAGCGCGCTGCTGTCCGAGGGGACCTGGGCAGCCGAGGTCGAGCGAAGGCTGGCGCTGCCGGAAAATGTCGCCAAGCGCGTCGACGTCGGATTCCATCGCAACGACACCGAGTTGCGTTTCACGATCGCCGACCGCGGCAACGGTTTCGAATGGACGCGTTACCTCGACATCGATCCTCGCCGCGCATTCGACCGGCATGGCCGGGGCATCCTCATGGCACGCCACGTCAGCTTCTCGTCGATCGAGTACCGGGGTTGTGGCAACGAGGTGGTGGCGACGGTGGATTGTTGTGCGCCCGAGGCGGCGGCTACGGCGTGATTTGCTCAGACGAAGGAATCACCACAGAGGCACAGAGGACACAGAGATTAGAGACAGGAGATCAGAGAGAAGAGATCAGCGATCAGGACAACCCTCAGCCTTCCTGATCTCTAATCTCTTGTCTCTAATCTCTGTGTGCTCTGTGTCTCTGTGGTTCAACGGTTTTCTGATCATGAATCAAGGCTGACATTGACCGACCCAACCCCCACCCTAGCCCGCCGCCTCGGCGCGTTCGACGCCACGATGATCGTGATGGGCGGGATCATCGGCTCCGGCATCTTTCTCAATCCCACCGTCGTCGCAAAGCAGGTTCACACGCCCGCGCTGATCCTCGGCGCGTGGATCGCCGGCGGCGTCATCGCGCTCCTCGGCGCGTTTGCTTATGCCGAGCTGGCTGCCTTGCGTCCCGAGGTCGGCGGTCAGTATGCGTACCTCCGCGATGCCTACCATCCGTCCGTCGCCTTCATGTACGGCTGGGCGCTGCTGCTCATCGTGCAGAGCGGCGGGATGGCGGCGGTGGCCGCGACGTTCGCGCGCTACGCGCTCAGTCTGATCGGCATCGCCATTCCGGAATGGACGGTCGCCGTCGGCGCGCTGCTCATCCTCACGCTCATCAACTGTCTCGGCGTACGCAGCGGCAGCAACACGCAAAACGCGCTCATGCTGATGAAGCTCGCCGCGATCGCCATGCTCCTCGTGGCCGGAGCGACCGTCGTCGCGCCGCACGCCGCGCCACGGGCGATGCTCGACGCTCCCCTTTCCACCGATCTCTTCCTCCGGTTCGGCGCGGCGATGACTCCCGTGATGTTCGCGTACGGCGGCTGGCAGACCGCGAGCTTCGTGTCCGGCGAGCTTGCGCGCCCGCGCCGCGACCTTCCCATCGGCCTGCTCGTCGGCATCATCGGCGTCATCGCCATCTACGTCGGCGTCAGTTTCGTCTGCGTGCGCGCGCTCGGCGCCGATGGATTGGCGAACGCCGCCACCCCCGCCTCCGCCGTCATGCGCCTCGCCCTCGGCGAGCGCGGCGCCCGCCTGATCGCCGCCGGCATCGCCATCTCCACGCTCGGATTTCTCAGCCAGAGCATGCTCACGGCACCGCGCGTCTACTATGCGATGGCCGCGGATGGACTCTTCTTCAAGAGCGTCGGACGCATCAGCGCGAAGACGCAGGTGCCGGTCGTCGCGATTGCGCTGCAGGGGATCGTGGCCATCATCATCACCGTCTCCGGAACCTATGAACAGATCCTCAGCTACGTCGTCTCGACCGACTTCATCTTCTTCGGCCTGACCGGACTGGCGCTCTTCATCTTCCGCCGCCGCCAACCCGCCGCCGGCTTCCGCACGCCGGGCCATCCTTTCACCACCGGCATCTTCACACTCTCCTGCTGGATCGTCGTCATCGCCACGATCGTGAAATCGCCCGTCAACAGCCTGATCGGATTCGCGATCCTCGCCGCGGGATTGCCGGCGTACGCGTGGTGGAGAAGAGCGAAGAGCCCTCCACCATCAATCTCATCCTAAACGAACCAACCGTGTCATCCTGAGCCGCCGAAGGACACGAAGTGCCGAAGGACGGTCGAAGGATCTCAAATTACGAAGATCTCGTTGGTTCAGCGCGAGCGAACGTCATTGATGGCGAATCGCTCGCGCCGGATGAACACGATCATCGAAGTTTGAGATCCTTCGATCGTCCTTCGCCGCCGATGCCTGCCGGGGGTGAGTGCAGCGTAAAGTCGGCGGCTCCGGCGACTCAGGATGACACAACAAATTCATCCTGACCCAACCAATCGTGTCATCCTGAGCCGCCGAAGGACACGAAGTGCCGAAGGACGGTCGAAGGATCTCAAACTACG
>DATLVW010000604.1:0-8896 GCA_035577085.1 Thermoanaerobaculia bacterium | reverse complement strand
AACGTCACGGCGATTTTCACGAGAGCTGGCGAGGAAGGGTGGGGACATTTCGCGGCCGTGAAGCTCACGGTGGCGCCGCAGCAGGTTATGGCGCTCGATGATGTCGTTGCCACCTTGATGGAGACGAGCGGCGTCGGCCAGCTCGAGTTTCTCGGCGACACAGACGCGCTGATCATCACCAGCCGCACATACACGAAGGTCACCACGGGCGGCCCGGGAACCTACGGCCAGTTTATCCCCGCGGTGGCGACGACGGATGCAACAACGCTCGCCGACGTTCCGCACATCCTCAGCACCGCAGACTTCCGTACGAACCTCGGCTTCGCAGAGGTGAACGGCAGCGACGGAACTGTTCGAGTCACCTTGTTCGATGCGGCGAGCGGGTCCGTCGTCTCGCAGCACGATTACCCGATCGTGCCTTTCACGCAGATGCAGTTTCCTGCAACAGGAGCCGCGCTGATGACGGCGGAGTTGCAGGTGATCAGCGGCGACGCGCGGATTGTTGCTTACGGCTCTGTGATCGACAACCACAGCGGTGATCCGATCTACGTTGCCGCGTCGCGGCCGCAGGAAGGCCCGTTCGTCGCGCCAGTGATCAGTCAACCGGGCATCAACACGCTCTGGCGCAGCGAAGTTGTCATCAGCGCGTTCGGTGAGAGCGGCGGCAGTTTCGATCTAACCTACGTCGATTCCGTCACCGCAGAACGGCTCACGAAGCACGGCGTCCTCGCTCCGAATCAGGCAGTTCGCATCGATGATGTCGTCGGCAGCTACTTCGGCCGCCCGAACGCATTCGGCACCGTGCGCGCCGACCTTCCAAGCAACCTCGTGGCGACGTCGCGAACATTTACCACCTCGAGCAACGGAACGTACGGTCAGTTCATCCCGTTCACACCCGCCGGCGAAGGCTTTGCACCGCTGGCTCCCGGAGGCGCTGCACGGGAAGTGCTTCACGTCGAGCACTCACCGGCCTTCCGAACAAACGCCGGCGCGATCAATACCGGCGGCAGCGACGCCCTGATCCGTTTTTCGTTGTTCGACGCAGCAGGCCAGCTCCTCGGAAGTACGGACCGTACTGTCGGTCCGCTGCAGGCCGTTCAGTTTCCGATCGACGTCCTGACATCCTCGGCGTTTGTGGATGGCCGCCTGGAAGTTCAAATGCTCTCCGGGAGCAGAGGCGCAGTCGCCTGGGCCTCCGTCATCGACAACGCCACAGGCGATCCGATCTTCGTTCCGGTACAGTGACGGAGCCGCTCTTCGATTCAGTGTTGTATTCTTCAGGCCCATGCCCGTGACCCAACCCGAGCCGCAAACGCTCGCCCAGGTACCTTTCAAAGTCCTCGATGAGACGCTGCGCCAGCTTCGCGGAACGCGTAACGACATCATTCGCTACGCGGTCTGGAACACCCGCAACCTGACCGACGACGAGTTCAACCACGCCGACGACCGCAAGCTCCTCGGCTATTTCCGACAGGATCTGCTGGAAACCCGCTTTCTCTCCAAAGGCCGCCGAATCGACCTGATCCAGCTCTGGCATTGGTTCGACGATCAAATGACCGGAACCGAGCCGATGCTCATCGCCGGCCAGGAAGTCTTCGTCAACGTTCAGGACAAAGACCTTGAGAAGGTGCGCAAGCGGATCTCGGAGATCCAGTCTTTCCTGCCCACGCTGCGCGGCGACGATCTGGAAGCGTTCAAGCGCGTGAAGTACAAGCTCCGCCGCACGGTCCTGCGCCTGACCTACGACATGCACCACCTCTTCAAGCGCCTCGAGAAATACCGCAAGAACTTCGGCGGCCCCGCAGTGCCGCGGCTCGAGAACGTCCCGCACGACGTAGTGGCCGATGTCCCCGAGCCGCCGCTCATCGACGAGCACGACGAACACGACGAGCAGTGAGGGTTAGTTCGTGTAGTCCGCGAGAAGAGCGACGTGCTTGCCCAAAGGCGAGCCTTGGAGCTTGTTGAACAACTTTCGGTCGGCGGTGACGCAAATCGTATCGAGACGAATCGCGAGGGCAACGTACGACGCGTCGTATGCACTTATCCCACTGGCCAGTGCGAGAGAGAGTGCATCGCCTGCAAGGTTCCGGGTCGAATAAACGACCCACGCTGCGGTGGCGATCTCATCGATGATCGCCGTCGCTCGGTGTGACTCGACCTCTCCTCGCTTCGCATGCTTCCAGAGAATGTTGGCAGACTCAGCGAAAAGCAGATCGGGTGTCGCGAATCCAGCACCGGCCACTCGCAGGTCGAGCGCAGCTTGACTGTCATCTTCTGGAATGAACCACTTGATGACGACGCTTGCATCGAGAACCCACAGCGTCAACGCTCGCGATCCTCACGCAGAAGCTCGGTACTGTCAGAGAACTTCCGGCCAGTAGCGCGCAACTCTTCGAAGATATGATCGGCCGCGGCCCAAGTGCGTTGCCAGTCGCGAGCTGTTGCCTCCTGGATGATCGCTTTCAGTTCCGCTTGGAGAGATCGATTGCCCGTCTCAGCCCGTTTTTTGAGTTCGTTGACTGTTTTCTCGTCGAGATCGCTAATCAGAACGTTCATGATATCAAAATGATATCACACGTCGTAGTTACTCGTCTGCCCATCCACCACATCGATCTCCACCGTCTTCGTAATCCGGTCCGTGTTATCGAGAATCTGGAGCGTGTAGTGGCCCGCGGACACGTTGTTGATTTGCGTTGTCCCGGGAGGTAGTGGGGAGATTCCCTGTGTGATTGGATTGAGGCCGTGCGTGATGCCTGCCGCGTCGATGAGGCGGGCGCGTCGGGTGGATGAGTCCTTCGAGTGCAGGATGATCGTTCCGCCCGGGGAGAAGCGGACCACCTGTTGCGAAGGGGAGGACATCGACAGCGTCTGCGACGCGTAGTTGCGCGCGACGACCGTCACCGTGTAAGCGCCGGGAGCGAGCGCCAGTTTCACGGTCTCGCTGCTAATGCCGAAGAATCCCGACGAGGACGGAAGCTCGTGCCCCTGCGCATCGACGACACGCACCACATTCACGGTGAGCGGTGTGTTGTCCCGTGTATCGATTGCACGAATCGTGATGCCGTCGCTCGGTGAGAGCTGGAACTGAACCTGGTCAGGATCGGAGTCGCTGATCGTGATCTGGCGCGAGTCGTGACCGTAGCCGCTCTTGTCGGCAGTGATCTGGTACGTACCGGCGGCGACATTCTCGATCGTAAAGCGTCCGTCGGCATCCGTCTGGCCGGCGCCTCCGCCGAAGATCGACTGGCCGGTGGCCTGGCGCAGATCGACCGTGGCTTCGTTGAGCGGATGCGTGTCGGTGGCATCCACTACGCGGCCGCGCACGGTCACGGTCTTGATGGTGATGTCGAACGTATCGGAGCCGTGGACTTCGTATTGCGTTGAGAAAGGACTCAGACGCGCCATGTCCACGACCTGCACCATGTACGTGCCGTCATCGAGGCTGTTCACTTCGTAGTGGCCGTTGGAGTCCGAGCTTGCGCTGGAGACGGTCTGGCTTTTTGCGCCCCGAGGAATGAAGGTGACCTGAGCGCCGGCGACGGGGGCACCATTTCTCACGATGCGGCCGCTGATCACCGTGGACGACTTGAAATCGATGTCGACCTGCGCGGTGCCACCCGGCTCGAGCTCTACGGTTTTCGGTGCCGCGGACTTGCTCGCTCCGCCGAACATCGCTCCTGTGCGAGCGGAGATCCGGATGGTGCCCGACGGAGCGCCATCGATGCGGAAGTTGCCGCCGCTGTCGACGGGAGCATTCACGCCACCGCCGCCGCCAAACGGACCGCCGCCCCCGCCGCCCCCGGAAACGCTCGCCGTGACCGTCGTTTGATCCAACTCCTGCTGCGTCAGCCCATTCACATGGCCGCTGATCACGCCGCCGCTCTTCAGGATCACGCGCACCGGGCCCGATGTGGCGATGTCGACATCGCGAAGCGTGGCCGGCGCGAAGCCGTTCTTCGTCGCGGTGAACGTGTAGTGGCCGGGCGCGAGCGCTTCGATCGCAAAGGCGCCGTTGGCGTCCGTGGTCGCCTGGCGCCCGCCGTCCATTTCGCTCGCGGAGACCGCGCGCACCATCGTGTCAGGAATCGGAGAGCCGCCGTCCGAGACCACGAAGCCTGTGGCGCGGAGGCCGTTCGAGAGTTGCACATCGAGCCGCGTCTCTTTCGCCGCCGCCACCGTCACCGTCTTCTGCTGGGCAATGTAGCCTCCGCGGGAAAAGGTGAACGTCTTCTCGCCGGGCTCCAGCGTATCGATCGTGTAGTCGCCGTTCGGATCCGTGGTTCCGCCCGTGTCGGTGGCGTCGAAGCGCATGACGCGGCCGCCTCCGCCGCCTTGCTGATCTTCGCGAACCGAGACGCCCGCGATCGGGCTGCCGTCCGGACCGCTGACGCGTCCCGTCAGCTTCGCTCCCGTCTCGACGTCGACTTCGACGTCGGGCGCCGTCTTCCCGTCCTCCACTTCGATGTTCGGGACGCGCGCGGTCGTGTAGCCGGGAGCGTTGACGACCACCTGCGTCGAGCCGGGCTTGATCCCTTCGAGAACGAACGTGCCGTCGTCGCTGGTGAACTGCTTCTGCATCGGCGGCATCATCATCACCATCCCGCCGCCGCTGCGCGATGTCGTCACGCCGGCCATGAACGACGTGATCGGCTCATGGCTGGCTTTGTCGAGCACGCGTCCCGTGATGCGGCCACCGGCAGGCAGCTCGATGACGATGTCTTTCGACGGCGCCGTCACCGGGCGCATTTCCTGGATGAACGAATCCTGTTTGGCAGCGATCAGCATCATCTGGCCGGGAGTGAGGTCGGCGATGCGGAACGCGCCATCCGGTCCTGTGACGGCGGCCTGGAATCCGCCCTGCGACATGGCCCGGATGTTGACGCCTTCCACGCCCGCGCCGCTGCGCGTGACGCGGCCCGTGATCTCGACGCCAGGATCGAGCGTGACTTCGACCGGCTTCGTCGTTGCATCCACTTTCGTTCCGCGCACCGTCTTGGCGGCGAACCCCTCGCGATTGAAGGCGAGGTCGTACGTTCCCTCTTTCACTTTGATCGAGAACGTCCCGTCGCTTCCCGTGCGTACGAGCTCGTCGTTTCGATTGCCCGCGATGGTCGACATGACGATGCGGCGCACGCCGCCCATCGCATCGGCGGACGCTTCGATGGCCTCGACGGCGACGCCGGACAGCGCCTTGTGGTCCTTGTCGGTCACGCGGCCGGTGACGGCGATGCCGCGCGGGATCGTGATCGTGACGCCGGTCTTGCGCTCGCCCGCCGCGAGCTTCAGCACCGCCGATTTGGCTCCGGGATAGCCGCGCTTCAACGCGTCGACGTGGAGGTCCGCCTCCGTCTCGACATTGCGAAGGACGAAGTGGCCGTCGGGCGCGCTGTAGCCATCGCTGGTGGCGTTGCCGCGCATGACCCCGAGCATGGCAAACATGTCGTTGCGTGCCGATGCACGCGCCGTCGCCAGGTGCGCTGCCGCAACGGGGCGCTTGTCTTCATCGAGGACGGTGCCGCTGATCCGGCCGCGGGCCGCCGCGTAGAGCGCTTTCTGCACAGCGTCGGCGCCTTTGACTGTTATCGGCTGGGCGCCGGTGATGACGTAACCGGGGCGGTCCGGCCGCACGTCGTACCTGCCCGCGACGACCGGCGACATCGTGAAGTTGCCCTTCGCGTCGGTGTACACATCAAGCGTCGCTTCCCGCCCTCCGAACGCGCCCGACGGCGCAATGGCCACGTGCGCACCGGCGACGGGAAGCTGCGATTTCACATCGCGCACGCTGCCGCTCACGCTGCCAGCCTTGGCGAGTTTGAGCGTTGGGGCACCAGCAGCCGTTCGGGCGCGCTGAGCAACTCGATAACCGAGCCGCGCTTCGACGTGCACCCACTCTTTTTTCGCGTGGGCGATCGTGAAGGTTCCGTCGGCGGCCGACTTACCTGCCGGCCAGCCATCGATCAAGAGTTGCGCGTCTCCGGCCGGCGTCTGGCCGTCTTCGGCGACGACGCGGCCGGTAACTGCGACGCCGGCCGTCATCGAGAAGTCGGGGCCTTTCTTCGTCCCGTTCGGACCGAGGAGCTCATCCACGACCGCGTAATCGGGGTGCAGCACGATGAAGCGTAACGCCCACTTCGAAACATCGGGAGCCGTGTAATGACCATCGGCGTCCGTTTTCGTCACGTATTCGGCGGTGCCGTAGATGGCGACGGTGGCGTTCGGGACCGGTTTGCCGTTTGCCGTGATCGTTCCGCGAACGGGCGCGGCCTGGATCAGGAGAATCGCGCCGGCCTCATCGTCGGCGGCATACCGGCCGCTTGCTGGTGCGTAGCCGGTGGCCTCGACGCGGACATCGACGACGACCTGTTCCTTCGGGACGTCAAGGGTGAACTTGCCGCCGGAGTCCGTCGTCACCGTGGCCAGCGGCGTTCGCTGCGGATCCGCCGATTGCAGCCGCGAGCCCAGCGCCGCCATGAGCTCCGGCGCGAAGAGAGAAACCTTCGCTCCCGTGACCGCCTTGCCGTCGATGTTGATGACGGTACCGGTCACGGCCGCGTGAAGCGGCACGGCCAGCGACGACAGTACGAACGAGATGCAGAGCAGGCGCCGGATTGCGAGCATGGTTTCCTCCCGAGGTTTCGAACGAATGTACGAACTGTAAACGAAGAATGCTGAACACGGTTTCGACGTTTGGCCCCACATGCCGAGAATGCCGGTTCGCGGAGAAAAGCTGCGCCAGCGGCTGGACACGCTCGTCGAGACGTTCGACGTCTCGACGATCGCTCCCGATCCGCTGCAACTCGTCCTCCGCTACACCAATCCTCCCGATCAGGAAGTGGCCGGTCTTCTCGCTGCCGCATTTGCCTATGGCCGCGCGGACATCGTCGTTGCCAACGCCGGTCGCGTGCTCGACCGCATGCTGCCTTCTCCTTATGAATATCTCGTGAAGTTCGACCGCGCCGAAGCGAAGCGGCGTTTTGCAGGATTCGCCCACCGGTTTCACAAAACGCCGGAGCTCATCGATCTGCTCGCGCGCATCGCCGCCGCCATTCGGGCGCACGGCACGCTCGGCGAGCTTTTTCGGATCTGCTACGACGATAACGACCGCGATATCGGCCCGTCGCTGACCCGATTCGTCGAAGCGCTGATCGGCTCTCGGAGAACGAAGGCTCTCGACTACCTCCTCACATCACCCGCAAACGGCTCCGCCTGCAAGCGGATGAACCTTTTTCTCCGCTGGATGGTGCGCCGCACTGAGCCCGACCTCGGCATCTGGGCCTTCGTCGATCCCGCCAAGCTCGTGATGCCGGTCGACACGCACGTCCACCGCATCGCCACGTTCCTCGGGCTGAACGGCCGCAAGACGCCGGACTGGAAAGCAGCCCGTGCGCTCACCGATCGTCTGGCGAAGTTCGATTCCGCCGATCCCGTCCGCTACGACTTCGCCATCTGCCGCCTCGGCATCCTCGATCTCTGCAGCCGCAAACGCCGCAAAGCAAACTGTGACGTTTGCCTCCTGCGCGATGTCTGCCGCTTTCCGGTTGTGTGATGGCGGATAGACTGCGGGTGGCCGCACTGGGCCCGGGAGATCAAGAATGAGAAAGCAGTGCACGTCCCTGTTCTTTGCAGTCCTTGCGCTCGTCGCAGCAACCGCCGCAGCCCAAACGCACGAGTCGATCACCGTCCAGGTCGTCGACGTGCCGGTGTATGTCTTCAGCAACGGCAAAACGATTCGCGATCTGACGAAGAACGATTTCGAGCTCTTCGTCAACGGAAAGCGGCAAACGATCGACTATTTCGACACGATCGATCTCGCTACAGTCGGCTCTGCGCCGCAAGCGAAAAAGCCAGTGGCGCCGGTGGTCGCAGATCCGCGGGCGCGTCGACTGTTTCTCCTCCTGTTCGATCTCGCCTACAACCGCCCGGCCGCCCTTGCCCGCGCGCAAAAGGCGGCAGCGATCATGGTCGATCACGCAATGCGGCAGGACCTGTTCGCGGTTGCGACGTACGGTTCGAGCGGGGCGAACTTCGTCATCCCCTTCACGCGCGACCACGATGTCATCCGGCGGGCTGTTCTCAAACTGGCTCCCAGTAGTGCGCATGACGCGCTGGCGCTCTCGATCACGAACGCGGAGCGCGAAACGGCGGCGGCGTGGAACCCGAATATGGCCGGCGCCGCCGGTGGCGGCGAAGATCCGATGGCCGACATCATGGCTGGGTTCAAACCGGAAGAGCGGCAGCGCGCGAAGAACGCCGCCAAAACAGAGCTCGAAGATTTCTCCGCGGTAGCGGCCCGGCTAACGGATCTCGAGGGCTACAAGCACGTCATTCTCTTCTCGGAGGGTTTCAATTCGGACTTGGTTACGGGTGTCACGAACAACGTTGGTGGCCCTCCCGAGGTCGATTCCGGGATGTTGGAGGCACTGCAGAAGCTCTATCGCACATTCCACGCCGCAGGCGCCCATCTGCACACGGTCGATCTGAGGATCGCCGACCCAATGAATCTCGACGAAGGGGGCCGCACGCCGCAAGCCACTCCTGTTTACGCCGGAGGCAAACCACAGAGCACGCAGCGCTTCGATCCGCTGTCGAACGACGTGCTCTATCAGTTCGCGGCGCAGACTGGAGGCCAGTTCATTCACTATACAAATGACTTCGCGGGCGCCCTGGAGGATCTTTCCACGACGGTCAGCACCGGCTATCGTCTGGGATTCCGGCCGGAAAATCCGAAAAAGGGCGAGAACACGATCGACGTCAAGGTGAAGAACGTCCCGTCCGGCACGACGGTTTCGTTCCGCAAGGGATTCTCGACGACTCCGGACGTTCGCAACACGGGCGACGCGCTTCTCCTGGCCGACATCATCCAGAACGACATTCCGCAGACGGGAACGGCTCCGAT
>DATLVW010000603.1:0-14663 GCA_035577085.1 Thermoanaerobaculia bacterium | reverse complement strand
GCCGCGATACGGCGTCCCATCCAGCGCTCCGACCGCTTCGCCGTTCTTGTTCACGATCACATAGTCACCCGGAATGGCGATCGTGAATTCTCCATTCGTCTGCAGCCACTGACCCGACACGCGAAGACGTCCGATGTCGATGAAGTTGGCGTTCATGAAGACGCGGGCGCGGATGGGCCACTGCGTTCCGTCCGCCTGTGCGATGTGACAGCGCGTGCGAACCAGATCCTCCGGCACCGTATCCGCGATCAATCCGCGTTCGATCGCGTGGCGCGTGATGAACTCGAGGATGAAGTAGTACGGCCGGCGCCGGTAAATCAGCTCGCCCTTGTAGTCCATGACCATCTCGCCGGGACGCGAGACATTCAGGAGCTGATTCTCCATCGTGATGAATTCGCGTGTCCGGTTCAACAGCCACTCCGAGTAGTAGCCGACGCCCGTCAGCAACACGATGGTGGTGACGATGATCGCCTCGAGGAAGAATTTCCGGCGAGCCAACGCGGCGACGAAGAAGATCGACAGGAAGGGCATGAAGGGGAGGAAATCGCGCGGCGAAATCAGAATCCAGAAGCTGAAGAGCGTCGCGAAGAAGATCCCCGTCGCAATGGCAAAGAAATAGCGCGCATCCGTCGTCCGCCCTCGGTACCGCCAGGCTTGACGAAAGACGACGTACATCATCGGGATGTAGCAAAGCCGCCGTATCCAGACCACCAGGGGAGGGCGGTGGCCTGCGACCAGGCCGTTGAACCGGAGGGCGCCGTAGACGAGATCCGGCCAGGCACCGCGCGCGATGAAGTAGGCGGCGATGAGCGCGGGCACGATCAAGAAGCCGAGGACGAAGACAGCGACAAGCCCCGCTCGCACACCCGCCCCGCGTGCGCGGCGGCGCATGAACCAGGTGATCGCGCCCGCGGCCGCAAGCGTGAGCAGCAGCAGCAGGGTCTTGAGCGAGACGGAAAACGCGCAGCCCATCAGCAGCCCGGCGAGGAAGAACGTGCCCGCGGAACGCCGCACGAGGAGAAAGACGACGATGGCCAGCATCCAGAACGCGTTCCACAGATTGTCGGTACGGAACTCGATCGACTTCAGAAAAAACGGCGGCAGAACATTCAGCAACACGATTGACCAGATCGCGATGCGGACGTCGTAGAGCCGCCGCGCCACCACATAGGTGCACGCGACCACGACCAGCCAGAGCAGCACCATCGGCCCGCGCATCCAGAAAAGAATGTCCGCGCGCTCGCCGAGGAGCCGGAGCAGCGGAGCGGTGGCCATGTGAAACAGCGGCGCGTGGTTGTCGAAGACGTCGCGATACTGCAGCAGCCCCGCCGTCCACCCCCACGCCACATGGAGATGCTGCGGCTCGTCCGAATCGAAGCGGTAGTGGAAGTACGCGACGATGCGCATGGCCAGCGTTACGGCCGCGATGGCGATCAACGCGATCCGTTCCGAGCGTGGCAATCCCGGAGGTGGAGAGCCAGCATTCGCGGTGGGGAGATCCTCGGCCTCTGATCGCCGACCACCGACGCCCATCACATCATTCGCACTCATCGTAAAGTGCCGCGCAGTGTGCCACACGTGGCCGGAATGCAGCGCTCGACCCCCGTTTGAGTGCGCGGAGCGGACGATTCAGTCTTTCTCCATCCACGGCGTGGTTCGGATCTCCTGCACGTGGCCGTCGATGAAGGTGATCGTGGAGTCGAGCCTGCGGCCATAGTCGGTGACGTAGCTCCAGAACTCCACGGTCTTGCCGTCGAATCGGGATCTCATCTCGCGCTTTTCGGGGTCCTTCATCATGATCTGCCGAACCTCGGCGAGCGACTGTCCGACGTGCACTGCATTGATGTGCTGCCGGTTCGTTTCGGCGCGGTTCCACATGACGCTGGGGACGAAGACGCAGCCGGAAACGGCGCTGGTCAGAAGAAGGGTCAACAAGAGTTTGCGGGTCATTTTCTGCTCAGCTTATTGGGTCAATTGTTGAGAAAGTATTAGAACTTGACCCGCGTCCAAGCCCTGCTTTTTGGGCAAACTGAGGCTGCGTCCCACTTTTTCGCGCCGGCGTTTGTGGCAGAGCCGTTGCTCTCGACTCTACTCGCTGTAGCCCCCACACAAACCGCCGCTCACCGACTGTCATCGTCTGGAGGACGCTATTCATGCGCAAATTCGCGGCCCCGTTGTTCTTCATTCTCGTTCTGGTTTCCGTTCCGACACAGATTCTCGCACAGTGCGGCGTGGAGCGCTGGTCCGTGAAGACCGGCACTGACGCCGATGTCGGCCTCATAAACCTCTCATCTTCCACCGCCCAAACGATCACGACGATGCGAGGCTGGCCTACCCCCAGCTCGATCCCCGCGAACAATCGCATCAGCCCGTACGAGACCACGCAGTGGGTTCTCAACGCCACGCTGACTCAGTACAAGCTCGAGAGCGATTCGGACTACCACCTTGTTCTCTCCGATGCCTCGGGCAACACTCTGATCGCGGAGATCCCCAGTCCGAGCTGCGTGGGCAGCGGCAGCCCCTTCGGACCCGGCATCCAGAATGCCCGCAATGAGTTCGATGCCCGATACACGGCCACCGGTAGTTTTCAAACTGCCAACATTCCCGTGCAAGTCAAGGGCGTCGGGATGTTCGACTTCCTTCACGGCCAGACGGGCGTCGCGCCGAACGGCATCGAGATTCACGCGGTGCTCGACATCATCTTCAATCCAACCGGCGCCGACTTCACGATCGGGTCCTCCCCGGGCTCGATCAGCGTCGTGCAGGGAACGTCCGGTACGTCGACGATCTCCACCACGAAATCCGGCACGTTCAACTCCGCAATCTCGTTGTCCGCATCCGGATTACCGAGCGGCGCGACTGCATCGTTCAGCCCGACCTCGATCGCCGCACCCGGAACGGGAAGCTCGACGGCGACGATTACGACCAGTCCATCGACACCAGCAGGAACCTACACGGTCACCGTCACCGGCACGGGAGGCGGTGTCACGCACACGACAACCATCACGCTCACGGTGACGGCAGCCGGGGGAGGAGTCACAACCCTCACGAATGGCGTGGCCGTAACCGGCCTTTCGGGCGCCGTGGGCAGCATGCAATTCTTCAAGATCACGGTGCCGGCCGGGCAGACCAGCCTCGCCATTCCGATCAGCGGCGGCACCGGTGACGCGGATCTCTACGTCAAGCTCGGTGCGCAGCCGACAACGACCACCTACGACTACCGCTCGATCGTTTCCGGCAACACGGATAGCGTGACCGTGACCAACCCCGCGGCCGGCGACTGGTACATCGGTCTTTACGGCTACGCCGCGTATGCGAGCGTGACTTTGAAGGCGACGTACACCGGTGGCAGCGGCGACACGACCGCGCCTACGACGTCGATCACGGCGCCCACGGCCGGTGCCATCGTCAGTGGCACGACGACGGTATCCGCGTCCGCCTCCGACAACGTCGGCGTGACGAAGGTTGAGTTCTATCTCGACGGCGTTCTGCAATCGACCGATACGACCTCGCCGTACTCATGGAGCTGGAACACGACCACGGCGAGCAACGCATCGCACACCCTCACGTCGAAGGCGTACGACGCCGCGGGCAATGTCGGCACCTCGGCCGGCGTAGCAGTGACGGTCAGCAACGCAACGGCGCAGCAACTCCTCGGCAACACCGGATTCGAGACGGGCACCGCATCGCCGTGGGTTGCGGCAAGCGGCGTCGTCACGAATTCGACGTCCGAGGCGGCGCATTCCGGCTCGTGGAAAGCGTGGATGGATGGGTATGGAGCTGCCCACACAGACACCCTCTATCAGCAAGTGGCGATTCCGTCGACGGTCACAACGGCCACGCTGACGTTCTGGCTCCATATCGACACCGCGGAAACCACCACGACTACGGCGTACGACACGCTGAAGCTCCAGATCCGAAACTCCTCGGGAACTGTGCTGGCGACGCTGGTAACGTACTCGAATCTCAATGCCAACACCGGCTTTGCTCAGAAGACCTTCGACCTCTCGGCCTACAAGGGACAGACCATTCAGGTCTACCTTGTCGGTGTCGAGGACGCCTCACTTCAAACTTCCTTCGTCGTCGACGATTTCGCACTCAACGTTCAGTAAGCAGGGAGATGAAAATGAAGAGATCACTTGCTGCGTTTGCCCTCACGCTCCTGGTGACCCCGCTGATGGCGGCCAAGGACGAGCCGAACCGCGCCGCGCGCGTGCTGGCCGAGACTCCGGGTTTGATCACGCTCGCGGATGACGATGGCGGCCGCGTCGAGGTGTTTCGCCTCGGCGGCGCGCCTCGTGAACGTTCGTTCCACGGCGGTGCCGTGATCAAAGAACCGATGATCGAGATGATTTTTCTCGGCGACTGGACAGCTCCGTCGGCGGCCGCGCGAAAATCCGAGCTGCAGCGTCAGGTAGCTCAAATCAGCACATCGGAATCGTTCCAGGCGACCGCCCGCTACGGTGTGCGCACGACAGGACTCCTTCTCAGTAGCCGCGACCTTGCGGCCAGCGGCAAGGTGAACGATCTCCGCATCCAGGCGAAGCTCGACGCAGGAATGACTGACGGTTCGCTTCCGCTGCGCGACGAAAATGTGGTCCATCTCATTTTCCTCGCGCCGGCGTTGCAATCGGTCCTCTCCTCGAGCCTGGCCGGACGCGATTACCAGTCGTATCACTCCCACGTCCAGCTTCAGGACATCAACGTCCGCTACGTCGTCATCCCGTACGATCAGGATCTGGCGCGGATGTTCAATGCCGCGCAGCAGAGTTTCCTGCGCGCCGTCGTGAACCCGGACGGCGACGCCTGGTACTAAACCCGAAAGCGATTCGACGAAGAGAGTCCCGCGCAGCCCGCGGGACTCTTTTTTGCGATGTTGACGCGTCAGGTCTAAAGTCTAAAGTGCCGAGGACGATCGTCGCGAATGCGATCAGGCCAATGCGGCACTTTAGACTTTAGACCTGACCCCCACCTTCGCTCCGGAATGCGCCGCTCCCACCCCGCGTTCTCCGGACCGCTCGACAGCACCGACTCACCTCAGTAGAATCACCCGCTGCATCCCTCAAGCCGTTGTAGCTCAGTTGGTAGAGCAGCTGATTCGTAATCAGCAGGTCAGCGGTTCAAATCCGCTCAACGGCTCCAAGCGAAACCGAACCGAAGCCACTGGAAACAGTGGCTTCTTCGTTCTAAGGGCGGATCGCGAACCGCTGTTCTGCCTCGTCGGGGTATCGTTCCGTGCTTCGAAGTTGCTCTTCATCTATTGCGAAGCGCTCGGTCGGACGCCGCGGTCAACGTCAGCAAGCGAAGCCGGCCGTCAGTTGATCAGCCCGTTGTGCCGCTTCGCCAATGGGACGAGTTTCAGGAGCACAGCTTCGGCACGGTACGGCTTCCGCTCGGGGATTGGGCTGTCGCTATCACCGGCAATCAGGGAGAGATCAAGATGCTGGCCATCTCGTGAGAACCCAATGAAGTTCAGCGCCAACGCTGGTATCTGTACCAAGATGGCATCTTGCTGGACGTTCTGCAGCGTCCTCCAAACGCTCTCCGCATACGTTCCACCGCCCATGATCGCCGTCTTCCATCCGACGGACGTGTTCATCAGCTCCACGGAGGACAGGGTAACGAAGTGACCTGGCGGAAGTGAATCGATGGGATAGGAAACCAGGTAGTAGACGCGGTTCGCTGGTATCAGGATATCCAGGGCCACCGTGTGGTCGTCGAACTCCCGAAGGCGATCGAGTGGAACGATGTAGATTGGAAGCACCCCCGGGTTCGGGTTTCCCACTCCGGGGTTGGGGTTGCCCACTCCCGGGTTGGCGTTGTCCAATACATAGTTGGGGTTGCCCTTTGTCGTTTCCACGGCAACGCCTGAGCGAGTATCGGGGTCGCGCTCGATAAGTGTGGCCAGGCGCCGCCGCGCCGCCTGGGCGGCCTCACTGCTAGAGGCCACGGACTTTCTGGCCTGCTGGATGAAGTTCGCGGCGGTGTTGGCCGCGGCAAGCGGAACATGAACCAGCAGCATGGCCACTGCAGCAATTCTGATCATTGCGGCCCCTTCTTGATCTTGTAGAAGTCATGATCGTTCGTGGTGTGGGTGTTCTTGTAGTCATCGAGAGTGATATAGCCCTGATCGACCTTCCCCTTCATCCAGGGGTTGTACACGACGAGTAGCTCTCCCTGGTCGTCAGCCGCATAGTCAATAGCGATCACCATGTGTCCGCCTCCGCCTGTGCCCGGCGTAACGACCAGGAATGGACGCTGTTGTACACAGATCTCGTCTTTGATCTGGTCAGAAGTCAAAGCACCTTGGGAAGGCACCGAGGAGAACTCCCTCAACGGAGGAATGCCGCCACCCGGCTGCTCACACCTTCCCGGACGCGGCAGCTTGCAGCAGTCATTAAAACCAAAACGTTGGTTGGCCTGCTCGCACTGAAGATGCTGGACTTGCATCTCCAGAGCGTTCATCGCCATCTGCCCGCTGGCGGCCCAACACCAATTGGTCCCCAATGGAGGAATCGGCGTCACCATTTGCCGTACATTCCCGGCGGCGGAGCCACACCTGCTTAGCGGCGGCGGTGGCACTGTCGGGTTGTGCACGGCTGCGTGAGCCAGAGTGGGAACCCTCGGCGCCCCACTCTTACAGGCACCGAGTGTCGACAAGACCACTCCAGTAAGAGCGGCAAGCGCGAAGCGAATGGAAATTCGTAGTGCGGTCATCATATTGACGACTAGCCTCCGCTTGGGTCAGTTGGGGGAGTGCCGCCGGGATTGCAAGTTCCGCCGCCGCCCGCGGCGCCGGTCTTGATTCTCGGAGCATGCCCGTTCTGGCAGGCGCCAGCCGGAATCTCTGCCGGTGTGATCAGCGTCGATAGTCCAGACAGGAGATCCCTGATCCTCTGCTGATGGTCGGTCGTATCCTCGTGATGTTGTGAGGACGTATCGCCTAGGAGGAAATCGACCGACATGGGGATGCTTTCGAGCGGTTCATTTCCTATCAGGACGGCAAGATCTCCTGTTGATGCCGAGAGCTTTAGCGGGAGTTGGGTGACCGATCCGCTGAACGATGTCGAGGTCAACGTTAAAGTGGATGGATCTTGGCTGTTTTCCAGGTTCACGACGACAGCCCTCGCCAACGCCTGGCATGTCCCTGTTGCTGTGAGCCGGTAGGCATAGTGCAGGTCGAAGCTATTGGGTAGAACCCTCATCTCGCCGAACTTGAGGTCCATCCGCAGCGATGCCTTGCCTGTTGCCGGTTTCACCTGCAGCACGTCGTCGGAGATATGGGAAGCGATATCGGGGTTGGCCCGGCTGAAGTCGAACAACCACTGCAGCGAGTCTTGATTGGTGACGAGGTTCTCATTGATCACGGAAGGAAACGCCTGGTCCGTTCTCCGGGCTGTCAGGTTGCAGGGCGCCAAAGCGAAAGACGACGGGGTGGGCTGACACAACGGTGATTGCGTGAACGAGCCCGTTGCTTCGAGGTACTCCTTGTCGATCTCGCAAACGCCGAAGTTCGCCATGTGAGTTGGATCGTTGGGGTCCGGGCGGCTGACGAAGAAATCGGGCTTCCTGCCCGATGGGTCCCAATTATCGATGTTGAACATCACATAGGACACGTGCGTCGGTAGTCCGAGGTGCTGGATGCTTCCATTTGGCGCAATCACGCGCACGAGATGATTGTTTTTCGCCGACGGAACCAACAGGAGTACTCCTGTCAGCATGACCTTCGTCGTGAACAGCGCGGCATTTAGCATTACCCTGCTCCTTTGGTAGTGTGGGACGGACAGACTCGGAAAACTCCACCGATCACCTGAAAACCAGCCCATGTGGCGACGCGCCGCAGGGCTTTGTCTGAACTGTGTAGCTGATCCAGTTGCGCCGCTCGTAAAGCGTTGGGCGAATCGTCACCGGCCCGAAGCCGCTGGTGAAACCGCAAAAGGAGGTTCTGGCTGGTTTCGTCGTCGATCCGCCACAGCGTGGAGACGACGCTGGGAACGCCTGCGGCCAGAAAGCTTCGTGCCAGCCCGAGCGAGCCCTCGTACCGTGTCCTCATCGCCGATGCTGTCTCACAGCCGGCGAGGACGACCAATCGCGTCCGGCTGAATGTGCGGCGGTCGATGTCGTGCGCGTAAAGGACTCCGGTTGCCAACGTATCCGGCTCAGGGGCGAGAAGAAGAGCTGACCATGACGGCAGCCGTGGGTTCGAAATCGCATGTGTTGCGAGGTGGACGATCGGGCAGCCTTGCGCTTCTTTCTTCAGGCGACTAGGTGTCGCCTCCGAGCCGGTGAGAACTACTGCCTTCGGATATAACCGCGCGATACGCCTGGCTTCCGCGTTCGCAGCGTCGAGGCGTGGAAGCATTGGAAATCGACGACGGTCGAATGCTGGATCGCCCAAGGTCAGGATGCGCTCTTGCTGCTCGCAGGCGAGGGCAGCGTCGCGCGTAATGGCGGTCAGAAAGAGGTTCAAGCTCGGAGCTATGGCGACGATCCGATCCTCGATCAACCAGCGTTGATGCTGACGGTCGTATAACGCGGCGAACGGCACGCCCTGGAGCGCCTTATCCGGAACAATAACCAGCCTCTCTGCCCGTCTGAGCTCACTCACCACTGGGCCGACGATCGCGTCGTACAGGTGGCCAAGATCGCGCCGCGCGGATGCGTCGTCGTCAGAATATTGATCGATGCTCGCTCGCGCGGTGGCGACGAGTCTTTCTATCTCGCTTCCTCCGACGGGTAAACGCCTGCATAACAAGCTGTCGCGCCGGACGACCCAGACGACAATCGAGTTGTCGAGCACTGCGTACTCGACGACGGCGTCGCCTTCCGGAATCCTCCGCGCCGACATCGGCGAGAATTCGATCGGTGGCCTGGCGCCGTTGAGTTGGTCAAAGAGCACGCTCAATCGGCTCCGCTCGGCAAACGAGAGCGCCTCGGCGTACCGGCCCTGATCGACCAGGAGGTCGATCATTTCGTCGAACGCGATGTACCACTGCTCCGCAAAAGCGATCTGAAGATCGCGATCAGTCATCGTCCAGCGGTGGCGTTCGATGACGGCAATACCCTGGCGAAGGCTGCGCTCCGCCTCTTGCCGGAGGCCAAGTGAGCGGGCGGTGCGGGCTCGCGCTGCCCAAAGGCGGGGTAACAGCGTCTCTTTTTCGACCCTGGTAGCCGTATCGATGGCTCGATCGAAACGCGCCAGAGCTATGTCCGGCGAAGATGACGTTCCCGAATCTGCTTCCGCAGCGGAGAGGTCGGCGTAGAGCTCATCGCGCATGCCGCGATCCGACACCTGCCTGGCGAGGGCTCGGGCGAGCCGAAGGTCAGCGTCGCCGGCCTGCCAGTTCGCCGCGGCGTGGAAAGCTCTGCCTCGATCGAGCAACGCTCGAGCCTGGTCGCCAACATCGTTCGCCGCGACCGACAGCCGGACGAGGGCCGAGGAATATAGCAGCGCCGTGTGTGTGCGCCGCCGGTTCATGGAGAAATCGGCTAGTCCGTGCAAGATGACGCGCTCGCGCCGCGTGGCCCCCACGTTCTCGACCAGATTGACCGCCATGACGGACTGCTTCCACGCCTCGTCGTCTTCGCCGAGAAATTGGTCGTTGTATGCCACGAGATCGTGCAGGGCGGCCTGGCTCTCCAGCTCTCCAGTAGGCGTGAAGACCGCGAGAGCGGACTTGAAGCATTCCAGCGAGGCATGTGGAAGTCCTCGCTTCAGAAGCGAGCGGCCGCGCACCCAGAGTACATTGCCATAAGCAGGTGAACGAGTGAGCTTTGCGGCAAGTAATGCGCGTTCGGTCTGATCGAGGAGTCGCAAGCACGAAGTGATGTCGTTCTCATAAGAGCGCGAACTGGCCCGGTAGAATAGGGCCAGCAATGCAAACGGTGAGTTAGTCTCCCTGAGGAGCTTCTCGCTCTCTGCGAAATCGGGCTCGGCGCGCGTGAACGCATCGTCTCTGTATGTGCGAATCGCTTGCTGATAGACAAGATGACCGCGAACAAGCTGCTTCCAATAATCGGAGTGCTTCGCCTGATCGATCGCGGCGACGGTGCGGGCCGGCAATTCGTTGCCCGTCGTCGATTGAAGAGCCGCTGCCACGGTCCGCAGTACACGAAGAAGCCTGTCGCCTTCGTCGCTTTTTCCTTCCCAGACCGCCAGAGCCCAACGACCGCAGAGGTTCTCCTCGAAATGACGTCGCACTTCTTGCGGGTAGAGCTTGACGATCGCCGCCACTGTATTCACGTCGCCCTTCGCCGCGGCACCTTCGAATTGCCCAACCAGGTCGTCCCACAATGCTCGCCGCGTTGGTGTCGACAGATGTGCGATGTGCTCTGCCGCCTCCGCCGTCCACTCAGTCGGAACGCGGACGGAGCGCCACGCGGCGATGGCCTCCGTTCGCAAGCCGAGCCGCTCAATCGCCAATGCGCGATCGAATGCCGCTTCTTCGGAGGTCGGATTGAGCCGCAGGGAACGGTCCGCGAGCTCAAACGCGTCAATTAAGTCGATTCCGTCGCCTTCGCGAGATGCCCGCTCCAGATGAGCGACCGCGAGATCGTTGAGAATTGCCGGATCGGCCCGATCACACTCCGACGCCTGCTCCAGTAGCTCGATGGCTTTTTCAACACGCCCAAGAAGCAGGCGTGTTACTCCCGCTACATGGAGTGACTCCGCATCGCCTGGCCTGGCTGAGACAGCTTTGATGGATCTTAGGATAGGTTCGGATGTCGTTGGCACCGTTGCTCGCCTCGGCCTGTACTTGAAACCAGAGAGTCGCCCATCAACCACTCGGTACGGCAGGGTGCCAACTTGATCCGCGAGCAACTCCATCTCCGAGTGCCGCTCAAACCGCTTGTCGTGGGCGAGCCATGCAACCGCGGCCAACGCGGCTGCGGCGAGCGTCGGGAGCACGATCAGGCGTGCCGTTTGCCACCGGCTCCGCTTTGCCGCACGCCGTGGGGTGGCATCCGAACCGATGAGTATCACTTGCCGAGTTGTCATCGGTTTTCCGTGGAGTTTATTACGCAGTAAATGGGATGCCGAACATTCTATGCGATTACGCAAGGCGTGCTCATGGGTTGCGCGCGCCGAGACGAAAGGGAGAGGATCGCAGGCTTATCTTTGGGCGCCCAGACATCGTCGATGACGTTATGCCGCCACAGTTCTCTGCGAACGCACCACTCAGCGGGACAGCCACCCTCCATCGACCGCGAGCGTTGTGCCGTGAACGTATGCGGCGGCCGGGGAGGCGAGGAAGACGACGGCGCCTTTCAGATCGTCTGGCGCGCCCCACCGGCCGGCGGGAATGCGGGCCAGGATCTCGCGGCTGCGCGTGGGGTCGTCGCGAAGGGCTTGGGTGTTGTCGGTCGCCATGTAGCCGGGAGCGATGGCGTTTACGTTGATGCCGAGCGGGGCCAGTTCGTTGGCCATGGCACGGGTCAATCCGAGTAGTCCGCTCTTCGCGGCGGTGTAGGCGGCGACGCGAACGCCACCCTGGAACGACAGCATCGAGGCGATGTTGATGATCTTGCCGCCGCTGTTCCGCGCGACGAGTGCGCGCGCGAACGCACGGCTGAGCGCGAATGCGGAGCGGAGGTTCACCTCGATGACTGCATCCCAATCTTCGTCGGTGTAGTCGAGAAGCGCAGCGCGGCGGATGATGCCGGCGTTGTTGACGAGGATGTCCGCGCGCCCGAACGCGCGTTGCGTGGCATCGAGAATGGCTTCGGGGGCTGCTCGATCTTCGAGATCCGCGTTGATGGCAATCGACCTGCGGCCGAGGCGTTCGATGTTTCCCTGCGATTCGGACAGATCGCCGCGCGCGACGAGCGCCATGTCAGCCCCCGCTTCTGCGAGCGCCAGCGCCATTGCGGCGCCGAGGCCGCGCGAGGCGCCGGTGACGATTGCGACTTGCCCGTCGAGGCGGAACGAGTCGAGGACGTTCATGTGGCGCGCGCTACGTTTTGGCCGAGGCGGCCGAGATCGAGGCCAAGGTAGTTGCGGGCGTTAAAGAACGAGACATCCTGGGCCAGTGCGCCCAGCAGGTTTCGGTCATCGGGAAGGAGCCCGCGGCGAACGTCATCGCCGAGGAGGTTGCAGACGACGCGGCGGAAGTATTCGTGGCGCGAGTAGGACAGAAAACTGCGTGAGTCGGTGACCATGCCGACGAAGCGCGAGAAGAGGCCCATGTTCGACAGTGCGCGGATCTGCGCTTCCATGCCTTCTTTCTGATCGAGGAACCACCACGCGGAGCCATATTGCATCTTGCCGGGGACTGAGCCGTCCTGGAAGTTACCGATCATCGTGGCAAAGAGCTCGTTGTCGCGCGGGTTGAGGTTGTAGAGGATGGTCTTCGCGAGCTGGCTCGTTTCATCGAGTCGATCGAGGAAATGGGCGAGGGAACGCGCCATGTCGAAGTCGCCGACCGAGTCGAGGCCGGAGTCGGCGCCGAGCAGGCGGCGCATCCGCGAATTGGTGTTACGCAGCGCGCCGAGGTGGTACTGCTGAACCCAGCCGCGTGCGTGATCCATTAACGCGAAACGATGGAGCAGCGCGGACTTGTACCGGCGGCCTTCGTCCGCATCAACAGGCTTGCCGGATCGAAGTTTGCCGAACGTAGCTGCGACGTCCGTATCGCTCCAACTGTCGGCGTAGATCTGTTCGAGACCATGGTCCGAGGCGCGGCAGCCGGCGTCGTGAAACGCGGCGTGGCGTTGATCGAGTGCGTCGAACAACTGGTCGACTGTCGCAATCGACACGCCGCTCGCGGCCTCGAGCCGATCGAGCCATCCGTTGAACGACGGTGAATCTTCGATCGCCAATGCTGCGTCGGGGCGCCAGGTCGGGACGACGCTTGTATCGGGATCGACGCGTTGCGCGAGCGCGTGATGGTGCTCGAGCGAGTCGGCCGGATCGTCGGTTGTGCAGACGACGGCCACGCGAAACTGGCGCAGCAGTCCCTGCGTCGAGAAGTCCGGACGTTGCAGCAACTCGTTGCAGTGAGTGTAGATCGAGCGAGCAGTTCGTTCGGACAGCAGCTCGGTCACACCGAACGGCCGCTTCAACTCCAGATGCGTCCAGTGGTACAGCGGATTGCGCAGCGTGGCGGGAACGGTGCGAGCCCACACTTCGAACTTTTCCTGATCGGCCGCGTCGCCCGTGCAGAAGCGTTCGGCAACACCGTTGGCGCGCATGGCCCGCCACTTGTAGTGGTCGCCGTCGAGCCAGATTTCGGTCAGTGATCGGAAGCGATGATCGCCTGCGATCTGCGACACCGGCAGGTGGCAGTGATAGTCGACGATCGGAAGGTCAGCCACGAAGCGGTGATAGAGATCGCGGGCGACGTCCGTCTCCAGCAGGAAGTCTTCGTGGATGAATGGAGTCATGCTTCGAATGGCTCGAACTTCGGCGCGAGAAGATGGTGGATGGCGAAAGCGATCAGATACGCACACGCGCAGATGGCAAACAGGATGGCGTATCCGGCGGTGACGTTGCCGAGTGCGTGATAGCGGTCGAGCACGCGTCCGCAGAACCAGGGAAAGAGAATGCCTCCGATCGATCCGGCCATGCCGCCGAGACCGATGATCGTGCCGACATCCTTCTTGGCGAACATGTCGGAGACGGTGGTGTAGAGATTTGCTGACCATGCTTGGTGCGCGGAAGCCACCAGGCCGATGATGAGCACCGCGGGCCAGTTGGCCACGCGTGTCGCCGCCAGGATCGGCAGCACGCAGAGCGCAAAGAGGAACATCCCCGTCTTGCGTGCGCGTGTGACGCTCCATCCGTGACGACTCAGGTAGCCGGTCACCCAGCCGCCGGCGATGCTGAGCACCGTTACGATCGCGTAGATCGTCACGAGGTGCACCCAGCTTTTCTTGATGTTAAGGCCTCGCGTGGCTTTGAAGTAGTCGGGGAGCCAGATCAGGAAGAACCACCAGATCGGATCGGTCAGAAACTTCGCCACGATGAAGGACCACGTTTGCCGGTAGCACAACGAGCGAATCCAGCCCATCGGTACGCCGCCAGCGCCGGCTTCGTCGGCATCGCTGCGAATCAGTTCCAGCTCCGAGGCGGAAACATTTTTTCGCCGTTCGGGGGTCTCGTAAAACCAGAACCAGAATGGCAGCCAGATCAAGCCGGCAATGCCTGCGAAGATGAATGCCCATCGCCAGCCGAGGGCGTAGGCGATGACGGGAATGGTGGCGGGGGCGATGATGGCGCCGACGTTCGCGCCGGCGTTGAAGATGGCGGTGGCGAAGGCACGCTCACGCTTCGGGAACCAGAGCGCTACTGCTTTGATGGCCGAGGGAAAGTTGCCACCCTCGCTCACGCCGAGCGCTACGCGTGCGGTGAAGAATCCGTTGACGGAACCTACCAGAGCGTGTGACGCAGCGGCCAGACTCCAGGCAAAGATCGAGACTGCGTAGCCGATCTTTGTGCCGTAGCGGTCGACGAGCCAGCCGAAGCCGAGAAGTCCGACAGCGTATGCGCCTTGAAACGCGGAGTTGACGAGGCCGAACTGTTCGTTCGTCCATCCCAGGTCATGGTCGAGAAGTTCTTTGATGAGCGCGAGGATCTGGCGGTCGATGTAGTTGATCGTGGTGGCGAAGAACAGCAGGGCGCAAACGACCCAACGGACGTTGGTCATGCGCTCCTCGGCAGCCGC
>DATLVW010000602.1:0-5133 GCA_035577085.1 Thermoanaerobaculia bacterium | reverse complement strand
TCCGCAGGTGAATCCTGTAATCAAACGGCGCCCCGTGCACCCGATGACGACTGGCGGAGGGCCGCCGGGTGAGCCCGAGCCGGGCGCGTCGCTGGTTTTTCCCGGCGATGCGGACAACACACCGGCAGCGCGTGAGGCGGTCAGCGGCAACGCCCGCGCGGAGATCACCGGCACAGGCCACGGCATCACGTCTACGGTGCGCATCTGGGCACGCCGCGGAATGATGACGAATGTCACTCCGGGCGAGGCTATGGTGACCGTCAACGATCTCGTCATCGGTCAAGCCAAGCAGTTCAGCACGATGGATGAGGTCTACGACTTTCCCGCGCCTGGCAGCTACACAATCCACCTGAGCGCACCAGGCTACAAAGACCAGCAATTCGTGATTACGGTCGCCGACGACGCGAAGTTAGAGATCGCCCGGCTGGACGTGAAGCTGGAGAAGATGTGATTGCGGCCGCCGGAGGCGGCCGCGTTGTCCGTTGTCAGTTGATTGCGCTTCGCGCGTTGTCCGTCAATTGCGGCGCTACGCGCCGCCGCGGAGAGCCCGAAACAGCAAGCCCTTGAGCGTCGCTGACAACCGGCAAAGCTAACCAACTGACAACGCGCGCAGCGCAACCAACCGACAACCGACAACGCGGACGCCACAGGCGTCAGCAATTAGTGCGCGGCCTGGTGCTCCGCCTGCGCCTTCTTGTGCTCGTTGATGATCTTTTCCTGCAGGTTGCGCGGGACTTCCTCGTAGTGCGATGACTCCATGTGGAAGCTGCCGCGGCCCTGCGTGATGGAGCGCAGCGTCGATCCGTAGGTCAGCATCTCGGCAAGCGGTACGCGTGCCTTGACCGTTTGCGTATCGCCGTCGGCATCGACGCCTTCGACGCGGCCACGGCGTGAGTTGAGGTCGCCCATGATGTCGCCGATGTACTCAGCAGGCGCGCTGATGTCGACGTGCATGATCGGTTCGAGGAGCGTGGCGCGGGCCTGCTCCATCGCCTGCTGATAGGCCAGCGAGCCTGCGATCTTGAACGCCATTTCCGACGAATCGACGTCGTGGTACTGGCCGTCCTTCAGGCGGACGCGGAAGTCGACCATCGGAAAGCCGGCCAGGAAGCCCTTCTTCCGCGCGTCCTGAATCCCTTTCTCGACCGCCGGAATGTACTGCCGGGGGATGGAGCCGCCGAAGATCTCGTCGACGAACTCGAAATCGGCACCGCGTGACAGCGGCTCGACCGAGATCTTGCAATCGGCGAACTGTCCGTGGCCGCCCGATTGCTTTTTGTGGCGCCCGTGGGCGTCGGCTGGTTTGGTGATCGTCTCGCGGTACGGAACTTTCGGCGGATGCAGGATCACGTCGACGCCGTACTTTTTCTTCAGCTTCGAGACGACGATCTCGACGTGAAGCTGTCCCTGTCCCGAGATGAGGAACTCTTTGGTCTGCTCGTCGCGGCCGAACTTGATCGAGGGATCTTCCTCGATGATGCGGCCGATGGCGACGCCGAGCTTGTCCTCATCGCCGCGCGCCTTCGCTTCCACCGCAAACGAGATCGCGGCCTCGGGATAATGAATGTGCTCGAGGACGATGGGATGCTGTGCCGTTGCCAGCGAATCGCCGGTGTGCACGTCCTTCAGCTTCGCCACCGCGCCGATGTCGCCGGCCTTGAGCTCGGAAACCGGAACCTGCTGTTTGCCCTGGATGAGCTGCAGCTTGCCGACGCGCTCTTCATGATCCTTGGTCGTGTTCCAGTAGGTGTGATCCGACTGCAACGTGCCGGAGTAAACGCGGAAGAGGGAGACGCGGCCGGAGAAGGGATCAGAGAACGTTTTGAAGACCAGGGCGCTCGGGAAGGCCTCGGCGCGGCGGTCGAACGTGATCGGTTCACCCTTCTTGTCTTTGCCGTCGATCGTTTTCACTTCGTCCGCGGGAGGCAGGAGGGCCACGATGGCATCGAGGATGGCGTGGCCGCCGATGTTGTGCGCAGCCGAGTCGAGGACCACGGGAAAGATCTGGTGATGTGACACTTCTCGTTTCAGGCCGTCGAGCAGCTCTTCCTGTGACAGGCCGCCCTGTTCGAAGAAGCGCTCCATCAGCGTGTCGTCGCCCTCGGCCACCTTCTCGATCAATTGCGCGCGCCAGTCGTCGGCCTCGCTCTTCATGTCTGCCGGAATCTCGATCGTCTCGTACTTTCCGGAGCCGTCGAGTGCGTACTTCCAGGCCTTCATCGAAACGAGATCGATGACACCCGCGAAGTCTTTTTCTTCGCCGATCGGAAGCTGGATCGGCACGACGTTCTTGCCGAACTTACTCTGCAGCGCTTCGAGCGTGCGCGTGAACGACGCGCGCTCGCGGTCCATTTTGTTGATGACGACGAGCCGAGGGAGCTCGAACTCCTCGGCGAACTTCCAGACCCGCTCCGTGGAGACTTCCACGCCGGTCACGCCGCTGACGACGATGGCCGCCGAGTCGACGACGCGCATCGCCGAGCGCGCTTCCATCACGAAGATTCCGAAGCCGGGCGTGTCGATGAAGTTGATTTTCGAGTTCTGCCACTCCGCGAATGCCACGGCGGTGGAGATCGAGTGCTTGCGGTCGATCTCATCCTGATCGAAGTCGGTGACGGTCGTTCCGTCGTCGATTTTTCCGAGCCGCGTGATCGCGCCGGCGTTGAACAAGAGCTGCGTGACGAGCGACGTTTTTCCGGTGTCGTTATGTCCTACGACCGCTACGTTGCGAATCTCAGAGCCCGAGTAAACCTTCATGTTGGTCGTCCTTTGCTGCGGGATTTCATCAAAAGGGGGTAGATCATAAATTAAAATGCGCTACCACACTCGGAATCCACCTAACGCGGCACGCCGGGCGATCCACGGTATCGTACGGATGCAGGGAGTTATGATTGACGGCTCACGAACCTCCCGCGCAATCGGGAGCTGACGCGGGAGAAAAGCGAAACCAGGTGAAGCTCGGCCGGTATGAGGTCGTTCGCGAGCTCGGCAAGGGGGCGATGGGAATCGTCTACCTTGCCAAAGATCCGCTCATCGGACGCCTCGTGGCGCTCAAGACCATCCGCCCTTCCGCGCATGCCGACGACGAGGACACCAAAGAGTTCCAGGCGCGATTCGTCCGTGAAGCGCAGGCTGCCGGAATCCTCAATCACCCCTCGATCGTCACGGTTCACGACATCGGCGTCGACGATCCCACCGGCGTTTCGTTCATCGCCATGGAGTATGTCGAAGGACAGAACCTCAAAGAGGTGCTGTCAGCCGGACGTCCGCTGTCGTTCGAGCAGGCCGCCGACATCATCGCCCAGGTCGCCGAGGGGTTGGACTTCGCGCACGCAAAAGGGATCGTGCATCGTGATGTGAAGCCGGCGAACATCATTCTTCTCGAAGGCAACCGCGCCAAGATCACCGACTTCGGCATCGCCAAGATCACCTCGGGCGCCAACCTGACGACGACCGGCCAGTTTCTCGGCACGCCGAACTACATGGCCCCCGAGCAGATCAAAGGGACGCCGGTCGACGGACGCAGCGATATTTTCTCGCTCGGCATCTGCCTCTACGAATGCCTCACGCATCGCAAGCCGTTCGGCGGCGATTCGTTGACGTCGATCTCATACAAGATCGTTCACGAGCCGTTTCCGCCGCTGCATGAAGCGAATCCGACCATTCCTGAGGGCTTCGCGGACGTGGTCGGCCACTGCCTGGCAAAGGATCCGGTCAAGCGATACCAGCGCGGCAAGGACATGGCCAATGCGCTGCGTGCCGTGATCCGCGGCGAGCGCCCGACGCGCTCGAACGAACCTCTTTTCGCCGACGCCACCGTGGTCACACGCGGTGACCGCGAAAAGCAGATGACGATCGAGATTCCGTTTCCGGAAGCTCAGACCGCCGAGGTGCCGAAGGAGCCGGGTCCGCAGTTGGATACGAATCCGGCGGCGAAGCCGGCAGCAGCGCCTGTAGCAAAGCCGGTCACGAAGACGAAGTCCGCCGGCGTCGATTGGAAAAAGACGTTGAACGGGCTCGTCTCGAGCACTCCCGACTTGCGGAAGTTGAGCTGGAAGTCGCGCGTCAATCCGATCCTCTTCGTGGCCATTGCCGCCATCCCGCTCATCGCTCTCGCCATCGTCCTGCTCGTCCTTCGCTCGAAGCAAGTCGCGGTTCCCGTGGTCGACAAGGCAGCAGAGGTGAAGGTCGCGAAGGAGCGGAAGCTTCGGATGGACGCAAATCGCGCTCTGCACGAAGGCCGCGTCAGCGATGCATTTGCGCGTTACGAGGAGTTGCTGAAACTGGATCCCCGCTCGCCGGCGATCGGATCACTGGTGCAACGGTTGTCGCAGATCCGCCAGCAGGATGAGGTCGGGAAGCAGCAGCTCATGGCGGCGCAGCAGCAATTCGATCAGGGGCTGGCGCTGTACAACCAGAAGAAGTTCGCGGAAGCCATTCCGCTGTTCGAGGAATCGTTCCATCTCAACCCGAGCTCCGACGCCACGGCGCAGTATTTGAAGCTGGCGCAGCAGGAGGATGCCCGCGTGAAGGCCGAGCGCGCCTCGGCCCGCCAGGCGAAGACGACTTCGAAGACCTCGTCGCAGACGGCGACGACGCCGGCCGTGACGACGGCGCATCCAGGCGTCACCACGACGCACGCGCCGCAGCCCACTTCGCAGACGTCAAGTGCTCCGGCGTCGTTGACGACGATCATCAACAGCACGGTCGCGGACGGCTACATCGTCGTGAAAGCCGGCTCCGATGAGGTGGCGCGGGAGAATCTCTGGGCCGAGCGCCGTTTCTTTCACACGCATGTACCGAAGCAGGTGAACGTCACGAAGGAGTTTCCGGCCAAGAACGCCGACCTCGAGTTCTGGCTCGTCGTTCAATCCCTCGGCGTGAGCGAGCACCGCGTTCTGCGCGCTCAGAACTTCGAGCCCGGCAGCAACCACAAGCTGGTGGTCACCTTCGATCCGAAGAGCAAACGGGTCGACTTCCAATTCAATTGATGACGCGGGACGCGGGAGCTGGGAGTCGGGTGTCGGAAATCCGGCCTGCGGCCTCCGGTCTCAATCTGCCGGCATCGTTCGCTATCGTCTCGCGCGACGAATCGTGGCAGCGCGGCACGATGGTGGAGTCGCGCTTGATGCA
>DATLVW010000601.1:0-5233 GCA_035577085.1 Thermoanaerobaculia bacterium | reverse complement strand
TCTCGATCCAGCGGGGCCACTGCACTGACTGCAGGAGTCCAACTCGCTCCCGCAAGATCCACAAAGCCACCGGCCGGAGTAGCGGCGCTTGAAGGAGCGTCATGATGGCCAGAGATACGCCACCCATCGACAGATTGCGCGCCACACGGCGCAGTTTCGGCTCAACCGTCCGGCGAAGCGGCGCGAGGCGCTCCGCGAAGAGCATGAGCGCAAACGTCAAGAGGATGACGTTCGCCGTGATGATGAAAGGAGATGTAGCCGTGAGGGAGCGGAACTGCTCCGGAAAGTTGATTCAGGCGGTACACATACGGCCAGCTTACCCGCTTCCGAGAGCTTCGGCTTGCCCATCACGATCGAAGAAGCAACGGCAACCACAGAGACACAGAGAGCACGGAGGTTTCTCTGTGAACTCTGTGCCTCTGTGGTGACCGGTTTTCAAGAATCAACATGCTATCTTCGAAGCGTTATGTCCACCGTTACCGAGCTTCCGATTGCCCACACCGATCCGATCAACGCCCGGATCCTCGCCATCTCCGAAGACCGCATTCAGGGATTCGTCCGCGATCCCATCGGCGTGATCGCCGAACAGTCCGGCGTCGACGCGGACACGGTCATCGAGCGAGTCCGGGCCATGCTGCGCGCCGGCACGATCCGCCGCGTGCGCCAGACCCTCATGGCTACGAACCTCGCAGAAGGTGCGCTGGTGGCCTGGCAGTACCCGGAAAAGAAGCTGGACGCAGCGTTCGACTACATGGTCAAGGACGATCCGTTCTCCGGCCACGTCGTCATCCGTTCCACAGACGCGGCCACTCCCGGATCGAACTACCGGCTCTGGACGACGGTGAAGGTGCCGCAGGGGTATTCGATCGAAAAGCATTGCGCGATGATCGGACGCCTCACCGGCGCCGAACATTTCCGCGTCATGCCCGCGAACCGTATCTTCGCCCTCGGCGTCGGTCACGTCCGCCGCAAAGGAATGGAGCCGGGCAGCAAAGCCGACGTCCCGGCGGAAGCTAAGGACACGACAAAGGTTTTGCTCAGCGAGCTCGATTGGCGCGTGATGACTGCGCTGAAGCGCGAAGTCGAGCCGGACGAATTCGTCCGCGATCTTTGGCGGGCGCGCGCCGCCGAGGCGGGAGTGCCGCTCGAAACGTTTTACGATGTGGCGGAGTCGCTCAATGCACGCAAAGTCGTCGGCCGCTTCTCGACGTTTCTCGAGCACGTCAAGCCGCTGCAGACGGGCGAGCGTGTCACCCGCTTCAACGCGCTGTTTCACTGGGCCGTGCCGCACGGCCGCGAGATCGAAGCGGGTCGCGAAGTGGGACGGTTTCACATCCTCACGCACTGCTATTGGCGCGAAGGCGGCGCCGAGTTCCGCGACGTGAACATCATGGCGGTGGCACACGGAACGGAGAAGGAAGCCGTTCTTGCGCACAAGGCTGCCATCGACGAGCACCTGGCATCGATCGACATTCCGGTGAGCTACACGAACGTCTTCTGGGGTGGACGGAGCGAGATCAAGCCGTCGGAGATCTCGCCGTTCGCGTATGTCGACTTTTGCAAGTCGCTGGGAGTTGATCCGGAGACGATGCGGGAGTGAGTTTCGCCGCGGGAGTCGGGAGTCGGGGGTCGGGGGTCGGAAATGAACCGGCTTCTTCTTCTCCGACAACCGACACCCTAGACGCGACACCCGCAGTTGCATTCGCTCTCATCGCCACGGTCGTCGCCGTCGCGGCAATCGCGTTCGCGCAGTCCTACGCACGCTGGCTCGATCCGATCATCGACACGGGACGCGATCTCTACATCCCGGAACAGTTGGCAAACGGCGCGAAGCTCTATCGCGACATCCGCTATCAGTACCCGCCGCTTGCGCCGTATCTGCTGGCGCTGATCACGGGCGGTATCGGGCACTCGCTGGTTTCGTACATGGCTATCGGGATCGCCCAATCGTTCGTGATCGCGGTCTCGCTCTGGATGGCACTGCGTCGTGCGGCTGGGGCCGTGCCGGCGTTTGCGACGACGTTGTCGTTTGCTGCGCTGAGCTTCTGCGGAGCGTCGACGTGGGGAGCGAACTTTCTCTTTCCGTACAGCTACGGCGCGACGTTGGGGATGACGCTGTTGTGCATCGCGCTGGCGGCGCTCATCTACAGACGCAACAATGTCGCAATCGCCGCGCTCGTGCTCGCGTCGTGGTTTAAGGTCGAGTATGCAATCGCGGCGCTGCTCATCGTGGCGATCCTGAGTGTCGCTCGCCGGCTCAAGCTCGTCCAGGCCGCATCGTTCGTCGGAGCGATGGCGGCGATTTTCGCTGCGGCTTCCTTCTATTTTCGCGATACCGGATGGCTCACGGAAAACGTCTTCGCCAGTTGGCAACACAGCGCCCGAGCGCAGCGCTTCTTCGAGGTCGTCTCCGGCGCCGCGATGTGGCGCGATCAATTGACGCAGCTTGCGCTCGGTCTGGCGGGAATCATGGCTATCGCCCTTTTGATGCGGACGGGACGATGGGCGGCGGCAATCCCGATCATCATTATCGGCATCCTCATCGGAAACCACTCCTTCTTCCGCGCCTGGGCTCTCCTTCAATGGCTCGCCCTCGGCTGGGTGCTCGTGCGCGACCGCGAGAGTCCGCTCGTCATCTTCGCGGCGTTCTCGGTCGCTTCGACCCTGCGCATTCCGCTCAATGTTTCGCCGTCGTGGTACGGCTTCGTACTAACGATTCCCGTGTTCGCGCTGGCCGCATACACGCTCTTCTGCTACATCCCACGGCGCAACGCGATGGTGTTTCTGTGGATCGTGCCGTTCGCCGCGAACGCTGTCGGTGATCTCTGGCAGCAGCACGATCAATATGCGCTGAAGACGTTCCCGATCGTCTCGTCGCGCGGAACGTTCTACGACTGGAACGCCGATCGTGCTCGCACGCTCAACGCCCTGATCGCGACCGTGCATGACGGCACGCTCGCCGTTATGCCCGAGGGAGTCACGATCAACTACCTGACCCGGACCCGAACGCCGCTGACTTTCCACACCTTCACGCCGGTCGAGACAGCCGATGCGGGCATCGAGAACACGATCCTTCGCGAGCTTGCCTCACACCCACCCGACCGCGTCGCGGTCGTAACGCGCGACGTGCGCGAGTACGGCTCGCGCGGCTTCGGCATCGATTACGGCCTGCGCGTCATCGAGCTGCTGCATACGCACTACCGCGTCGAGCGCGAGTGGCACGGAGAGCGTTTCGACGCGTTGCTGCTACGCGACAGAAAGCGAAGATGAGTGATCGCCTCAGGGTAGGGTTTCCTCGTTTCAGCACACTCCTTGTTCAGGGTGAACAAAACGCCTGAGCAGAAGTGGCGCCGATAATAGACACTCCCCAGAGGTGAATACCCATGCAAATCACATCTTCTCAGGCGCTAGAGGCCGCTGCCTCAGCGTGGTATGGAAGCAACATCCGCTCTGCCAGGGGGGAACGCCTGCGGGTACCTGCCGACGCCCTTCAGCTCGTCAGTGAGGCCGCGACACAGGTTGTCGAGGCCAATTCCGCACAAAGCTCACGGGACGGGCGTGCCGTGGATGTCTTAGCTCCGTCAGTTGGTCACGCTGCTTGTTTTATGGTCGCAGCGAACCTTCTAGGCCGAATGATCCCTGGCTCGTATAGCGATCTTGATCTCATCGATTCTACATTTGGCGATCGACCGGTATATCGGGGCCAGGCGCGGCCTTGGCATTTGCGGCCGACGGGATGGCGTCGGACGTTTCCAACCGACCGCGCGATAGCAGCAATGCGAGGCCATATTGGGAAATTCATGACAGCAGAGGATGCAATTGAACTCGACCTCATTGGGAGGCCTGAAAACGATTCGGAGTTCGCGGGACTGGCACAGCACTATGGAGTGCCTACGTCGCTGGTCGACTTCACGTTTGACCCATTGATCGCTTTGCTTTTCGCTTGTGCGGCTGACCATGTGGCATTCGACGAGCAGTCGGTGCCTCCCGATCACGCAGTGATCTACACTACGACACTGGCGAAGCTGGTGACTGTGCGAAACGTAATCATGCACTTTCCGCCTCTGCAAGCACGCCGCTTGTACCGCCAACACGGCTTGTTTGTAGACTTTGGCGCTCTTCCGGCCGGCGGAGCGGTCGATTTCGAAGTCGCCGCCAACTGGACCGCGGTCGAACAATCCTGCGTCCGAATCTTCGTTCCACGTGAATATCCCATCGCAATCGAAATGTCCGCTCTTCGCATCGATGACGTTCTCACGACCGACGTATTTTTCGAGCAAGTGTGTAATGCGGCAAACGAATTTGCGACAACTGCACTTTCAGTCGAATCAGCTCCGAGCTTTATGGCGGAACGGGTAAAGGAGCGGCCGCCGTGGCGAGTCAAGCACCTTGATCGCTCCTTCTTCTACGTTGATGACGAGTTTGTTGCTGCAGCTGGCGTACTTGAGCGCTATCTGTCGATAGCCGCCGCCATCCAGGTCGAAAAACGCGTTCGCTTAGATCCATTCGTGGTCTTCCAGGTCGCCGAAAATGACCAGCGTCTCCTGCTGTCGCTTCTTCAGGTCAGCAGACTTCCGGGTGGTTCTGGACGGCAGTTTGAGTGGATCGTCGACGAAATCGCCGCAGCCTTGCGATTCATAAAGAGCATTCGCGAAGAGGCGGGGTTGTAGAGGTGAACGGCCTGACTTAACTCGGGGTTCGGGCCGACAGTCGTCCGCCGGCTGGCCAGCCGGCGAGACAGATGGGCCGAACATTAACTGGGCGGCGGCACGCTTCTTCATGGGTCGAACGCCTTACGCCGCTGACAGGAACGTCACGCCGGGGTTTTCCTTCTCCGCGTAATCGAGCTCCCACTGCGAGCTGAAGAGGACGACGGCGCGGCCGGCGCTGTCGGTGGCGATCTTTGAGCGGCTGGGGAGATTCATCTTCGTGGCTACATCGTGCACGTCGCGATCGACCCAGCGGGCCAGCTTGTACGGCAGCGCCACGACGGTCGTCTCGACGTTGTATTCGCTCTCGAGGCGCGACTGCATGACGTCGAACTGCAACTCGCCGACAACGGCCAGGATCGGCTCACTGCGAAGGCCTTCGTGCGCCGAGAGCACCTGCATCACGCCTTCCTCTTCGAGCTGCGCCAGACCCTTCTGAAACTGCTTCTGCCGCGTGACCTGCTTTGCCCGCAGCACGGCAAAGTGCTCCGGCGCGAAGCGCGGGATCGGCGCGAACTCGACGG
>DATLVW010000600.1:0-8094 GCA_035577085.1 Thermoanaerobaculia bacterium | reverse complement strand
CCCCTTCGCGTCTTCGCGCCTTCGCGTGACCGGTCTTACGGCTCCTTCAACCAGCTGATGGAGACCACGATCTGCCAGAGACGCTTCGGCTCCTGGGGCTTGTCGTCCGAGGTTGATAGCGTGAGCTTGTGCTCCATGCCGGTGATGTAGCCGAAGCGATAGGTCGGCGGGTGATTCTTTCTCACGAGCTTGTAGCGATAGTGAAGGGACCGCTCGCCGGAGATGGTGAGCAGTTCCGATGAGTAATCGGACATCGTTTCCGGCGCGACGGCCTTGCGTGTGTTGCTCTCGAAGCTCGTCGCATAGCTCTCCGTGATGATGTCCCCGCCGGGCCTGTACGACTCCATCACGACGAGATCGTCGAACGTTTTGGGATCGCGAGCGAGCCATCCGACGGAGTCGTTGATTGCATCGGGGCAGCGAGGATCGGCCTCGCCGTCGAATTTGCGCATCTCGAACCACTCCCAGTTCGTAGGCACGTGGATCTGGAACCAGCCGTCCGGCGAATGGAAGGTGCCGGCGCGAAGATATTGCCCCGGCAGCGGCGCCATGCCGGTGGGCGTGGAACCGAGCGCGAGCAAGGCCACGAGGGCGATCGCGGTCGCGAGGACGGCGCGTTTCTTTTGCATTGCGCGAGTATTCGGCCGGCGTCGCATCGAGCGAGTGATGGTAGTCACGAGAGGCGAGTTTTCGCGACGTTCGTCATCCATCCACGTCTCATCAATCGTGTCATCCATCGTGTCATCCTGAGACTGCCGGAGCCGCCGGCGCGAATCGATCCGTTCGCGGAGAATGTGCACGGCGGCGTAGGACGGCGAAGGATCTCTAATTACGACGCGCATGCCATGTTCCCGGCAACTTGAGATCCTTCGCCGTCCTACGCCGCCACATCACGCTGCGCAAACTTGATCGAGCACAGAGGGCGGCTCCGGCTGTCTCAGGATGACACGAATGTTGAGTGTTCCTTCCGGTGTGCTTTCTGCACTTGTGTTCGAATACACGGCGATGCGGAAAACTACGAAGGCGGCGATCGCGATTGGGTCTGCGTTCGGGGTGGCAGCGATCGAGAGAATCTTCTTCGCTGCTCCCCGATGGCGCGGTGCTATCACCGATCATTTCGACGGCGAGCGGTTTCGCAATCGCGAAGATGGCTGGCAGTCCGAGGGGTCGTTTCTGAAGTGGATGGCAAATCGGGAGCGGGGGGCGTGGCCGGAGCATCCGGAGCTGGCGTATGGACCTCAGCCGCCGGAGCGGGTTGGCGATGGGCGGCTGCGCATCACCTTCATCAATCACTCGACGACGCTCATCCAGATCGATGACGTCAACATCCTCACCGACCCGGTCTGGTCGGAGCGCGTCTCGCCTGTTTCGTTCGCGGGGCCGAAGCGGCATCGTGCGCCGGGGATCCGCTTCGATGATCTGCCGCCGATCGATCTCGTGCTCGTCAGCCACAACCACTACGACCACATGGACGTGGCCACGTTGCGCGCGCTGCAGAAACATCACCGGCCGGCCATCGTCACGCCGCTCGGCAACGCGGCACTCCTGCGGCGGCACGGTGTTCATGACGCGTTCGAGCTCGACTGGTGGGAGACCGCGCATCATGCGGATGGGATCAAGACCACCGTCGTTCCGGCGCGGCACTTCTCAGCGCGCGCGATGAGCGACCGCAATCGCAATCTCTGGAGCGGCTTCGTGATCAGCGCTCCCTCGGGGCACATTTACTTCGCCGGCGACACCGGATGGGGCAATCACTTCGCGGAGATCGGCCAGCGCTTCTCCCCCATCCGCGCCGCTTTGCTGCCGATCGGCTCGTACATGCCGCGCTGGTTCATGCAGCCGGCGCACATCGATCCCGCCCAGGCGGTCGACGCTCACTTCGCCCTCGGCGCGCAGACGAGCGTGGCCGTTCACTTCGGGACATTCGCACTCGGCGACGATGGCGAGTACGATCCGATTCACGACTTGAATGAGGCGCTGGCCGCGAACGGCAATCCGCCGTTCCTCGTACTCGGCCAGGGAGAAGGACGCGACTTGCCATGAGACGCAGAGATCGCAGCATTGGAGCGGTATCGCACGGCATCCTCGACTACGCCCTGGCCATCATGCTGATCATCGGGCCGTCGGTGGCCGGCTTCGCAGGGGTGAAGGCGACGTGGGCGTACATCTTCGGCGGCCTGCTGTTCGCGATGGCGCTGCTGACGCGCTACCCGCTCGGCGTCGTGAAAGTCATTGGACTCGCTCTTCACGGATTCGTGGAGTTGCTGCTGATCGCCTGTGTGATTGCGGCTCCGTGGTTCGGCAGTTTCACCAGCGGCGTCACCTCGCCACGTTTCTACTGGATGATGGGATTGCTGATGCTGGTGCTCTGGGCGCTCACCGATTTTCGAGGCGTTCGCGGTCGGGTGCCGGCGACGCCGGTTCCGGCACCAGTGGACGCGCCGGTTGCAGCGCCGCCAGTTGCCGATAGTGCAGCCAGCCCAAAACCAAAGGCGCCATGAGCGCGCCAACGAGCGCGGTGGCCATGTCTTCCTGCGTGTCCCAGACGTCGCCCTGTGTGCCGAGGAATGAGTCGCCGGCGCTGCCGGTAGCGACGCTGACACGCCACTCCAGCAACTCGTACGCGGCGCTGATGGCGAGGCAGATCGACACGATGATGTAGTAGCGCCACCCGCGGCTGCGCACGACATTGCGTCGGATGAGGATCTCGCGCGCGGCGATGGCGGGCACGAAGCCCTGCGCGAAGTGGCCGATGCGGTCGTAGTCGTTGCGCGCCATGTGCAACGCGTCGCGTATCCAGAATCCCAGCGGCACCTCGGCGTACGTGTAGTGCCCGCCGATCATGAGGATGATGGCGTGAATCGTCAGCAGCGTGAGCAGGAGCGGCGTGAGCGGAAAACTCTTTCGCACCGCGATGACGAGCGCGATGCCGATGATGGCCGGAAAGACTTCCAGGAACCAGGTGAAGTAATCGTGCGGATGGATGAGCGACCAGACGAAGAACGCGGCGAAGATGGTGAGGAGGATGCGGTTCGTCACTCGCTCAGTGTACGGGCTTTCAAACCGTTTCACGCGGAGACGCGGAGGACGCGGAGGGGTTTCTCCGTGTTCTCCGCGTCTCCGCGTGAAAAGCCTTTCTACTTTTTCTTCGAGGATGACTTCTTCGACGGCACCTTGCCGCCTGCTCGTCTTGCCTCGGACAACCCGATGGCGATGGCCTGCTTCTTACTCGTCACCTTCTTGCCGGACGATCCGCTTTTCAGCGTTCCCTTCTTCCGCTCGTGCATCGCCTTCTCGACTTTGTCCGACGCCTTCTTCCCGTACTTGGTTGCCATGCGCAAAATCTCCTTTCGATTCTGCACAGGAAGGAGTGCAAGTCGTTTGCCCGATCAATCGTGGTCGACGTACGTGCTGCGCGCCAGAATCGACGCGCGCCGTTGCGATGGAACGTCGACTTCGATCGAGTGCGTGCCGCGGACTTTCGTATCGGGCTTGCGCACTTCGAGCTCGTAGTGTCCGGCCAGCGTTTTCTGCAGGCGTTCCACCGCGATCTTCGGGAAATGAAATGTCTTCGCGTAGAAGCCGCCGGTATCGTCCGCGACTTTCCCCAGCCCCGCTTCGAGCGAGTGGAAATCGGCCTGCGTGAAGTCGATCGAGAAGACGCTGGCACGCGCGGACTCGAGCGCCTGCCGCGCGGGGATGTACTTCGATTCCATCATCACGCCGCTCGGCGTGAGCCGGCCGAGTCCCCAGCCGAAGAGGATGATCGACTTCGGACCCGGTATCGGCCGCAACGCGTTGGCCAGGATGATCAATGCTGCTTCCGGCGCGGCAGCCTTGCGCATCTCGATCGGGTCGAGGCGCTTCGCCAGCGCGGGCATCGGCACCATCCGCGGCGGCGGCGGATCGTCCGTGTACAACGCCTGCTTCATCGCATCCTTGATGTGGTCCTTGTTGTTCGTGAAATCGAGACGGAACTTGAGATGCGAGTCGAACGAGAACACGGCCACGCGGTCTTCGGGATCGAGCCAGTCGAGCCAGTCGTCGGCGTTGACGACCGTCTGCATCTGTCCGGCCACCCGTGACTCGTTGCGCTCGAAATCGGTCTGGTAGAAAAAGATGAGGAGGCGTCCGTGCGGCGCGGGTTGATCGAGCGTCGTGTTCACGTCGGCGATTGCCGCATCGATGCTGGCCAGCTCGCGCGCCGCCGCCGTCTCCGGAATCCACTCCGCGGATTCCACGCGCGCCGGCTTGCCGTCGATGCGCACCAGAAAGTCGCCGGCCTTCAGTCCGGTGATCGGATTGCCGTGATCGTCCGTGACGCGCGCATCGACGAGGATGCGCTCGACGGTGATCTGCTCCTGCATCTGGGCGTGCAGCGAGGTAGCAAACAGCACGAGCGCAATGAGAAGAGCGCGCATCCCGGCAGTCTACATCTGCGCCCCATCTGCGACATCTGCGGATAAAACGCTTCCGCAGTTCGACGCAGATCGTTCACAACTACAATCTCCACATGCGCAAACTTCTTTTCGTCGCCGCGTTGTTTCTCGCCGCTTCCTCCGCGTTCGCCGCCCGCTTCGAGGAGATGTTTCTCGACAAGACGATGCGCGTGAACTACTTCCACACGGGGAACCATGGCGAGGAAGTCATCGCGCTCGATTCGGTGGTCTCGGACGGTCCATGGCCAGGCAGCCGCAGCCGCCTCATCGACACCATGAACCTCGGCAACTACTACTTCGAAGTGATCGACCGCGAGACGAACCAGCCCGTCTACTCGCGTGGCTTCGCCTCGGTCTACGGCGAATGGCAGACAACCGATGAGGCGAAGGAGCGCGCCGGCACGTTCGCCGAGTCGGTGCGTTTTCCGTGGCCGAAGAAGCCGGTGCAGCTCGTCGTCAAGAAGCGCGACGACAAAGGCGCGTTCCAGCAGATCTTTTCGACGCTGATCGATCCGTCTTCGCGCTTCGTGAATCCGTCCGACCGCAAACCCGCCGGTCATGTCTGGAACGTGATCGAGAACGGACCGGCATCGGAGAAGGTCGATCTCCTCGTCATCGGCGAGGGATACACCGAATCGGAGCTCCCGAAGTTTCACAAGGACGTCGAGCGCATGATCGGAAAGCTCTTCGCCACGGAGCCCTTCAAGAGCCGGCGCAAAGACTTCAACGTCCGCGCGCTCGATCTGGCCGAGCCGGCCAGCGGCGTTCACCGCCCGCGCACGAACGACAACCGCCGCACGATGACCGGCGTGCAGTACAACATCTTCGATTCCGAGCGCTACGTGCTGACGCTCGACGATCACCGCATGCGCGATGTGGCGTCGTCGGCGCCGTACGACTTCATCGAGATCCTCGTCAACGAGAAGCAGTACGGCGGCGGCGGAATCTTCAACGATCAGGCCACGGCATGCGTCGACAGCGCGTTTGCCGAGTACGTGTTCGTGCACGAGTTCGGACATCACTTCGCGGCGCTCGCGGATGAGTACTACACCTCGCCGGTCTCGTACACGAGCGCCGGCGGCAGCGAACACATCGAGCCGTGGGAGCCGAATGCGACCGCGCTCCACGATCCCGCCAACGTGAAGTGGAAGGAGCTGATCGACACTTCCACTCCCCTGCCGACGCCGTGGGACAAGGAGACGTTCGAGAAGCACAGCCGCGAGATTCAGAAGGAGCGAGCCCGCCTCCGCGCGACGAATGCGCCGGAGTCAGAGATGGACAAGCTCTTCACCGCCGAGCGCACCTGGGAAACCCAATTCCTCGGCAGCCAGAAGTTCGCCGGAAAAGTCGGCGCATTCGAAGGGGCGGCGTACGAGGCGCAGGGGCTCTATCGTCCGGAATTGGACTGCATCATGTTCACGAGGGACGAGGTGGGCTTCTGCCGCGTGTGCCGAAAGGCGATCGAGCGGATCATTGATATGTATTCGAAGTAGCGAAAACGTTTACGAAACCACGCCGCGATACAAATACGCGATGCCGAAGGTCAGCGGCTTTACGTCGATCGATGTGAATCGCGCGGCGTTGCGCATCATTGCGACGAACTCGTCGCCGCAGGGAAACTTCCCGGCTGACGATTCGAGGTACTCGAAGGCGCTGCGCTCGCCGGTGACGGCGCCGCCGAGGCGGGGGAGGAAGTGGCGGCGGTAGAAATTGTAGAGTGCGGAGGCGAGCCGGTTCGATGGCTGGCCGAACTCGAGCACGATGACGCGTCCGCCCGGACGGACCACGCGCGCCATCTCAGCGATGCCTTTCGCGGGATCGCCGACGTTGCGGATGCCGAAGGAGATGCTGGCGATATCGAATGAGTCGTCATCGAACGACAGCGCGGTTACGTCGGCGACTTCGAACGTGATGCCTGGCGCCTTGCCGCGGGCGAGCTCGATCATCTCGGGAGTGAAGTCGGTTCCGACGACGCGGCCGTCTGGACCTACCGCCTTTTTGAAAGCGATTGCCAGATCGCCGGTTCCGGTCGCGCAGTCGAGGACAGCGTCACCGCGTTTCACGCCCGACCAGCGCACCGCGGTGCGGCGCCACAGGTGATGGACAGGGCCGGAGAGGACGGTGTTCGCGCGGTCGTAGCGGCCGGCGATGGAGCCGAACATGGTTTTGATGCGTGTGGGATCAGGACCTGTGTATTGCGTTGCCGCCGCGCTGGCGCGCGGCGACAACGCGTTGTCGGTTGTCGGTTGGTTGCGCTGCCGCGCGTTGTCAGCGGGTGTGGGGCGGTCGTCGGCCATGAGCTTCTTGGGCGGCGAACGTTACCATCTGCTGAGCGACTGCGTGCCCTGTTTACGCAAGACAACGCGGTCGGCGGCGAGGACGCCGCCGGGCCAGCCGCCGAGACGGCGGCGTTCCGCGCGCATTTGGTCCGGGATCAGTGAAAGTTACGAGCCGATCATTGCTTCCAGCTTTGGTTTGGCCAGGACGAAAATGTTCGAGCCTTTGACTTCGATGATCTGGCGTTTCTTGAAATCGCTGAAGATGCGGGTGACGGTCTCTCTGGTCGTGCCGATCATCTGGGCGACTTCTTCGTGGGTCAGGAGGACGCTGAGGCGGATTCCTCTTGTCGTCTGTTCGCCGTTCTTCGTGCACCAGTCGAGCAGCAGTCTGGCCAGCTTTTCCGACGTCGTTTGCGAGAGGCCGAGGGAGCGGATCTCGCGCTGGGCGGACTGATACTTTTCGCTGAGCTGCTGCGCGGTGTGCATGCAGACGTCGACGTGCGAGCTGAGGAAGCGGACGAAATCTTCGCGCTTGATGAAGTTCAATTGCGACGGCTCGATCGTCTCGGCGGAGACTTCGTAGGCTTTGCCGAGGATCGTGGCGCTTGCTCCGAGAACCTCCCCCACCTCGGCGATCTTGACGATCAGCGTCTTTCCTTCGGACGATGACGTCGTGAGCTTCACGCGGCCGGCGCAGAGCAGGAAAACTCCTCGTGGCTGCTCGCCTTCGACAAACAGCAGCGAACCTTTCGGATAGATCCCCGTGAATTTGATGGTATCGAGCTCCGCAAGCGTTTCGGGCGCCAGATTGCAGAACGTCCGCCCCGCGCGCACATCGCATTCGGAGCAGTCATTGTGAACGTCGAGGTTGTACGGTGTCGGCATGGTTAGAAAACCCCCGTCACCGAATATAGAGTCGCTTGTCGCTAAGGGCGGCGCTGAATCTCACCGTTCGGAGTGATGAATGTCACATGATTGAGTCAGAGAGCAGGAAGCAGAGATCAGGAAGCAGAGATCAGAGATATCAGAGATCAGAGACTTGGGGATCAGGGGTACCACTTGTCTCTGATCTCTTCGTCTCTGATCTCTTCGTCTCTGATCTCTGCCTTCCCTGCCCTTCAGAATTTGACGCGATAGCTGACCTTCATCGTCCTTCCCGGCTCCGGACGGAAGAACGTGGCGTTGGAGAATTCGGCGTAGAGCTGGTTCGTGAGGTTCTCGACCCAGAACGTGACTTCGTTTGAGACACCGGCCGTTTGGAAGACGCGCACGCCGAGGCCTGTGCCCTGGACGGTGAACGCGGGAAGCGTCTTTCCGACGGGAGGTACCGGCGAGTTGGGATCGATATTCGCGGCCACGGAACCATTGTGGCGGAC
>DATLVW010000599.1:0-2411 GCA_035577085.1 Thermoanaerobaculia bacterium | reverse complement strand
CGCCAGCAGCAGGTTTGGCGTCTTGAATTCCACATCGGCCTGGCGGCAGCGCTGCTTCTCCAGCTCGAGCAGCGCCTCCAGATTGGGGTCGAGCGGCGGTCGCGATCTCGGGAACTCCTGCATCAGGACCTGCTGCAGATGCTCCCGCAACATATCTTTGAAATGAGCATCGCCGTCGTACCGGAAGGCCAGGGCAATCCGTCCGATCCGCTCGCGAAACTCGGCCACCTTGAGCAGCTGCTTCGCCGCATCCACGCTCTGTGGCGGGACAATCGGTGCCGCGCCGAAGTAGAAGAGGCATCGCGGCCGGCGTTCGCGCTCCCAATGACCGAGCGCGTATTCGAACTCCTCCTCCGTGCCGGAGTCGGCCACGCCGGAGGGTGTTCCGAAGCGCTGCCACATGATGCCAACGAAGAGATCGGCATCGCCGATCTGATTGAAGATCACCTGCTGCGCGCGGCCCATGTCGGGGCGGGCGTGCGTCTGCCAGCGCACCGCTTCCAGCGTGTAGCCCGCCTGTGGGGCAATGCCGCGATTGAGCTCATCGACCACGGCGACGACATGGTCGCGCTCGCGCTGCACGTCGCCGGGCGAGGCGACAAAGAGTTTGAGTCGTTCGACGATTTGCGGCAGCATGGACGCCATTATCGACGAGGTCAGATCATCTTGGCCTTCTTCGTGGTCTCGATGATCCGGTCGATTCGAATCCCTTCGTTTGCGGCGTAGGTGCCGGCCAGACCATTGAGTCGGCGGGCATTGAAATCGCCCATGTGGTGCAGGGCGATCAGCTTCCAGTCGGCATTGAAAACCGGGCTGCCCGAGCTTCCGCCTTCGGTCGGGGCGCGATAGTGGACGACTCTGTCGTCGTAATCGAGGAGCACGTTGTCGTTCAGCGAAAGCGACAGGCCAGCGCCATTCGGATGGCCGATCACATAGACGCGCTGCTTTTGATCGTTGAGCGGCAGTTTGTTCGCGATCTTGTAGGTTCCGCAGGTAGGGAGCGGCTTCGAGGCGCGGGCGAGCGTTGCGTCGAGCTGACTGTCGGACCAGACGATGTGCTCGAGCGTGTATTCGCCCGTTTCCCCGAGGGCCTCGAACGTCGCCACTGCGTCCCCCTCGGCGAGCGCATTCGGATACGAATTGCTGAGGACGTGCGCGTTCGTGAGCACGAACTTGTCGTCGCCGAGTCCGTCGTTGAAGTCGCCGCCGCGCACCACGAACCCCGTTCCGATTCCGGCGCCCTGTGGATCGTTGATCCGGCAAACGGGATTGCACCGCTCCAAGCCGGAGCGATACCACTTCAGCGTCCTGAACATCGTCTCGCTGAAGGTCTTCTCCAGCAGCGAAGAGACCCGCTCGACATTGCGCCGGAAGCCGTCTCCTTCGAACGCCACGTCGCCGCCGGATCGGTCCAAGTACGCTGCGCGCAGCAGCGGAAGAAGCGTCGCTCCGGGCTCCTGATCGTCGGTGAGGCCCCACACCTCGATCAGTTGCCGCAGCGCGCTGTAAATCTCGAACGCGCCGACGATGGTCCGGTCGAAGCTGGCGAACAACCCGTAGCGTTTTCGCGACTCCTCGAAATCTCCGAGCGCGAGCGCGGCCTCGGCGGCGGTGGCCATCGGCCATGGGTCACTGTTTGAGGACTCCGCCAGCGCTGCCGTCTGCCGAAATATCTTCTCGGCGAACGGCGCGACCCGGCGAAGAGTGACCTGTTCTTTTTCGGCGCGGGCGAGCAACGCCACCGCGTTGATGCCGTGCCAGTATCGCTCCGGCGCATCGACATAAGCGTCGTAATACGTGTCGAAGGCGCGGCGCAGGCGGTCTTCGCGGAGAGCAGCCTCGCCGGCTGACTCGACGAACAACTGCTTGTACGTGCGGCCGATAAGTCCGCCCACTTCGTTCTCGCCTACGGAGCCGCGCGTCACCGAGGGGAAGACCTCGGAAAGAAAAGAGAGCGCGGCGATGAGATGCCCGCTGTCGATGAGCGCCTGGGCGTAAATGGTTCGCACCAGATTGTCCGTCTGCCCGGTCTGGAGTACCGCCTCCGCCACGTCGAGTGCGGCTTCGAAATAGCGATTCTTCCGAAGGCGCTTGAGCGACTTCATGGCCAGGTCTGCCTCGAAGACGCGTTTGCCGGAGCGGATCTCCGCGGCGAGCTCGGCGGACGCTTGGGCGGCGGCGCGGCGGTCGAAGAAATCGCACGCACGCTCGACACGGCTCGCCGCATCGGTAAATGAGCTCATTGCAGCTCCAGCAATTCGCCAAGGCGGGCACGCAGCTTCTCGCCCCTGAGGTAATGGCTGATGTTGTGTCGCCAGGCGCCGGAGTTTTGTTCATTGACATCCAGCACAGCCTGCTGGCCGCCGCGCTCGAAATCGTTCGCGAACTGCGGGTCGAAGCCGACGACGGGA
>DATLVW010000598.1:0-18700 GCA_035577085.1 Thermoanaerobaculia bacterium | reverse complement strand
GCCGTGGCCAGCGACGGCGAGCTGATGTAGTACGCCTCGCACTGCGCGCGGTCCGCCTCGATGTCGCGGATGCACTTCTCGATGAAGACGGGCAGATAGTTCTTCAGGATCTCGATCGAGAAGAGGATCTCGAACGCCATCAGCGGCATCATCACGTTCAGCTCGAGCTGACCGGCCTGCACCGCATAGTCGATCGTGGTCGCCGAGCCGATAATGTGGAAGAGAACCTGGTTCATGCACTCGAGCATCGACGGATTTACTTTGCCGGGCATGATCGAGGAACCGGGTTGAACGGACGGCAGCGTGATCTCGGCGAGGCCGGTCTGCGGGCCGGAAGCGAGAAGGCGAAGGTCGTTCGTGATCCGCGTTAGCTCCAGCGCGAGGTTGCGCAGAGCCCCGGACACGGCGGAGACGGGAAGCTGCGATTGCATCGCCTCGCGTAGATCGTCGGTCGGCACGAGATCGAGATTCGTCAACGCGTTCAGGTTGCGGACGACGACTTGCCGGTAGCCGCGGGGCGCGTTCATTCCGGTGCCGACGGCGGTGCCGCCGATGCCGAGGATGCGCAGTTCGGCGGCGCTGGCCGTGAGCAATCGCGTGGCGCGCCGCGTGGCCGATGCGTACGCGCGGAACTCCTGGCCGAGGGTGAGCGGGACGGCGTCCTGCAAATGCGTGCGGCCCGACTTGATCACGTCCGCGAACGCGTTACCGCGATCGTCGAATGCGGCGGCGAGCGCATCGAGTTGGGTTGTCAGCTCGCGCAGCAGGAGAAGCGTGGCGATTCGGATCGCCGTCGGGAAGACATCGTTCGTCGACTGCGCCATGTTCACGTGGTCGTTCGGATGGATCGGCTTGTACTCGCCGAGGTGTCCGCTGAGCGAGACGTTGGCGAGGTTCGCAATCACCTCGTTGCAATTCATGTTGAACGACGTGCCTGCGCCGGCCTGGAAGACGTCGACAGGGAAGTGTTTCCGATTGCCTTCGTCGTCGCCGAGAAGGCGGTCGCAGGCGCGCGCGATGGCATCAGAGAGAGCGGCGTCGAGCGTGCCGAGCTCCCGGTTCGCCAGCGCGGCCGCTCTCTTCAGAAGGATGAACGAGCGGATGAAAACCGGATGGGCGCGCAGTCCGCTGATCGGATAGTTCTCGACGGCGCGCTGCGTCTGCGCGCCGTAAAGCGCGTCATCGGGGACCTGGACTTCGCCGAGGGTGTCGCGTTCGGTGCGCATGGTCAGAGGTCACTATAGAAGCGGTAGCCGCTGCCGCCGGCCGACTTGGCGGCGTACATGGCCTTGTCAGCGCGCGCGGTCAGCGCTTCGGTCGATTCTCCATCGAGGGGATGCATGCTGACTCCCACACTCACGCTCACCACGAGCGTGTATCCGCTGTAGAGGAACGGATAGCGCAGAGTCTCCATGAGCTTGTCGATCACATGCTTCGCATTTTCCTGCGAGCGGATGTCGGGGAGGATGAGCGCGAACTCGTCGCCGCCGAGTCGCGCCACCGTGTCGAGAGCTCGCAGGCCGTGGCGAAGCCGTGTGGCTACTTCGCACAGCAGAGCGTCGCCCGCAGGATGGCCGAATCGATCGTTGGTTTCTTTGAAGCCGTCGAGGTCGAGATACGCGAGCGCCCACGGCTGCGTTTCCTCTTCCGCGATGGCCCTCCGTTTCGCGCGCTCGAACGCGCGCGTGAGGCGGTCCTCGAAAAGTGTGCGGTTGGCCATTCCGGTCAGCGGGTCCTTCAGAGCCCGGTCACGCAACTCTCGCTCCAGCGTCGTGCGGTCGGTGACGTCGAGCGCGTGTCCGAGCACGTAAGCCTCCTGGTTGGGCTCGCGGACGACGTAGTTGCGGTACTCCCACACCCGCTCGGTTCCGTTGGTATCGGAAAGGACGAGGTTGCCGCTCGCCTGGCCCGTCGCTGCGATCGCTGCCAGGTACTCGGGGAACTTCGCGAGGGCGCTCGGCGCCAGAAAGTGCTCGAGATTGCGGCCGATCATCTGGTCTATCGTTAGCCCCAACCTCGAGGCTGCGGCATGGTTGACGGTGAGGATCGTGCCGTCCATCGAGTGCGTGCAAAGCAGACCGAGGCTGCGCTCGAAAAGGGTGCGGTAGCGTTCCTCGCTTGCCTCGATCGCCGCTGCCCGCTCCTTCGCAGCAATCGCCTCGGCGAGCATATCGGCCGCAACGCGCAGACCAAGGATCTCGCCTTGCGACCACTGACGATCAGACACGCAGTCGTCGAAGCCGAGGAATCCCCAGAGACGCTCGCCCAAATGCACCGGCACCACGGCAAGGGAGCGTACTCCCTGCGGCGTCAGCACGGTTTGCTCACTCTCGGGAAAGTCCCGCACCGGTCCGTGCACGGTCTCGCCGCGGCTGAAGCTATCGAGCCAGCGGCCGAAACCCGAGACGCGGAAGGGGACTTTCTGGCGCATCGCTTCGCCGATCGGAACGACTCCCGGCGCCACCCACCCGAATCGCAACCGCGCAGCGAGCTCGCCATCGTCGGAGACCTGGAAGATCGATGCTCGGCTGGCTCCCACCGCACTTCCAATGCCGCCGATTACTTCGGTCGCCACTTCTTCCCACGAGGCGGACTGGAACAGCCGTTCGGCGGCGACGGCCACGGACTCGAGAATGACGCCGCGAAGCGCGAGCTCGGCGTTGGCTTCGCGAAGCATCTCCCCGAGGCGCCGCATCTCCTCCTCGGCGCGCCGGCGCCGCGTCTCATCGTGGAACACCGCGATTGCATTGGAGACGCGGCCTTTGGAATCGAGAACCGGAGTTCCCCAGGCCTCGACCGCGATGCGCGAGCCGGGCCGTTGGATCTCGATGTCATCACATTCGGTGGATTCTCCCGCCAACGCCAGCGCGATCGTGGTTTGTCGCGGCGGATATGGATCGTCGGTGCCGGAGAGGAACAACTGCCCGTTGAGCTCCGACAACTGCACGCCGGGCGGTATGTCGCGGTTCAGAAGCTCCTGCGCGGCGCGGTTGGCGTACCGCGACCTGTGATCAGCCCCGGCGATGATGACGCCGAGCGGGAAGGCATCGAGATACTTGATCACTGCTTCCCAGTAGCCGCGGCTCTGCACTACGGTCACGGCGCCGATCACGCCGGCCGCAGCCAACAGCATCAACCGGGCGATTTGATTGTCCCAGTTGAACCGGCCGTAACCGCTCGTCGCAAACGCGGCGCCGTAAAGGTCATAACGCGCTGCGGCCCAGGCGACGATGCAGCCATACTCCATCATTGCCACGGTCGCGGCGATCAGGCACCACCGCCAATCCTGCCGTAGACAAACCAGCGCCAGTGCCACGAAATAGCAGCAGAAGACGACGCGGCTGTTGGTAACCGCGAGGGGATTGCCGGACAGCAGGAAGCCGGCGTTGACCATGCTGACCGTGCTGACGTCGAGAAGACAGGTGAAGAGCCCGAGCCATGCAGGTGGTTTCGGTCGCTGGGCTACCCTGAGCACGACGGTGCCCATGACGAGGACGAGGATTGTTACACCGAGGCCGATCTTCGCTTCTGCGTTGGCGGCCCGGAAAAGTACGGTCTGCAGCGGAATCAGGCCGATGAGGGCCATGATGCCGAGCCTGACCTTTGCGGCGAGGATCTCGCCCTCGCGTCCGAAGGCGATCGATTGAAAATCAGGCGCTGCCCACACCCGCGTGGACGGCTCGATCGCGGCGTGTTTCATTGGAAGAGCCGAGTATAGGCCTTCGCCTCGGTTCGGCTCGCGGTTCGGCGTGCCCGATCACCGAGCCTTCATCGCTTCGAGCCGCGCCTTCGAGTCCTCGAAGACATTCTTGTGCAGCGACTGGCCATGTGCGTCCATCGTGACGATGGCCATGAAGTCTTCGACCCACAGATGCCAGATCGCTTCGGGTGATCCGAGGTCCATCCAGTCGACGCCGTCGACACGTTTGATCGAGGCAGCGCAGACCTGGGCGGCGCCGCCGATGGCGTGCAGGTAGACCGCGCCGTACTCTTTGCAGGCCGCCAGCGTCTTCTCACCCATCCCACCCTTGCCGATGACGCCGCGAATCTTGTAGTCGCGCATGACTTCCCACTGATAAGGCTCTTCGCGTGATGATGTCGTCGGTCCGGCAGCCTTGCAGACCCACTGATCGCCCTCTTTCACCATCACCGGACCGCAGTGATAGATGATCTGGCCTTCGAGATCGACCGGCGGCTTTGTGCCGGTATGGATGCGATGGTGGACTGCGTCACGGCCAGTGTAGAGACGGCCGGTGATGTTGACGGTGTCGCCGACGTGAAGCGAACGGATGGTTTGCTCGTCGATGGGAGTAGTGAGTTTTACGAGAGCCATGACGACGCATTTTGTCACGAGAGCGCGCTCGTCGCGGGTGCCCAATGACACCACTAGATGTGCACGCGGAGCCAGCGGCGGGCAGCAAGCCCGGCGATCGCGAGAAGAGCGCCTCGCGTGAGCATCTGACCGATTCCCGGCCCTGGCTGCACGTTCCAGCGAGCCATTTCATTCAGCTTGAGCTCACGCTGTCGCGAGGGCAATCCTACGATCAGCCAGAGGCCACCCGCGATTACGCACGTTGCAATCGCGATGACAGCGCTTCGGCGCAACACATGCCAAAGCGATGGCGCGAGTTGCGGCCCGCGAGACAGACGGTTCGAGACCACCCATCCGCGGCGCAGCGCGGCACGAATCCATGTCCAATTCATGGCAATGTGAACGCCCACAGCGACGAGCGCCCAAGTCTGCGATTTATTGTGCAGCGTGCGCCATGCCCCATCGTCGATCGTCGCAATACCGAGGCTCGGAAGCGCGGCCTGTGAGATGACGAGCCCGGAGATGACGACGATCATCACGATGATAAACAGCGTTACGTTGAGCAGGTAATTGATGCGCGCTCGCCGGCTGCCGCCGCTGAAGATCCGTCGTGTATGCGTCAGGATCCAACGCCACGAATACAGAAGGTGGACGAGCACGAGCAACACGAACGCGATGCCGAGCCATTCGTGTACGCGCAGGCCGGTCAGATGGACTGAAACGAGGAGCACGAACGCGACAAGAAGCATCGCATCGAGGCAGGCCACGAGAAAACGTCCGTTGATCCTCAAGACAGAAACAACAATACGAGAGATGAGCAGCGGAGTTCTATGACGTCAGAGGGAAAGGCTCAGTACAACCACTCCGTCACGTTTCCGCCGAGGTCGAGTTGCGCGCCGCGACGGCGATATGCCCAGCACATGTAGGCGATCGAGACGAAGAACGACGCCGGCAGCCGGTTGAGTTTGCCGATCTTGCAGGCGAGGAGTGTGGTTTTGCCGCCGAAGCCCATCGGTCCGATGCCGGACTGATTCGCTTTCTCGACGACCCGCTCCTCGATCTCGGCGAGCACGGGATCTGGATTGGTGTCGTCGAGCACGCGGAGAAGCTGCTCCTTCGCAAAGCCGTAGCCGGTGCCGCGGTCGCCGCCGATGCAGACGCCGAGGATGCCTGGTCCGCAGCCCTGGCCCTGAGCCTGTAGAACGCAGTCGAGGATGGCGTTCTCGACGCCTTTGAGATCGCGGTTACCGAGGTCGGGGTGGGGGAGCGAGTATTGGGCGTTCATATTCTCGCAGCCGCCGCCTTTGAGCATCAGCTTCACCTCTACGTGGGGCTCGCGCCACTGGTGGAAGTGAAAGACCGGCGAGCCCGGGCCGGTGTTATCGCCCGTGTTCTTGCCGGTGATGCTGTCGACGCTGTTCTGCCGCAGGTAGCCTTTCTTCGTAGCCTCGCGAACGGCTTCCGTCGCAACCTCTTCGAACGCAAGCTGGTCGTAGCCGGCGGGTGTGTGGACGTAGAAGAGGATGGTGCCGGTGTCCTGGCAGAGCGGCAGGGAGCTGTCGCGCGCCAGGCCGATGTTGCAGCCGATGACGTTCAGAGCGACGTCGGCGTTCGATCCTTCGACTTCATTCTGCCGTGCCCCGGTGACGGCACGAACGACGTCGTCAGGCAGTTGCGTCGAGGTCCGCCGGATCAGTTCGAGGATGGATTCGAAGAGAGTGTCTTGCGCAGGTACTTCACGAAGTGGGGAGGTTGCTGTCATAAGGGTTTCTCACGGCAAGTTTAGTCGTTCCGCGGGTCAGCCGGTAGAAAGCGCATTCAAGCGCTCGCGATCGTGGCCTCGGAGCGTCGATAGAGAAACAGTGCGACGAGGTAGAAGGCCAGCGCAAGAAGAGTGAGCGCCCGCAGGCCGGTGGCCATCGAGAGGAACTCGAGGCATCCCCCTACGACCGCGCCGAGCAGGTTCGAGCCGAGCGAGGCGTTCGGCTCGGCGGATCGGGCAAAGACGGACGAAAAGATGATGCCGGCGAATCCGACCGGAAGGGCGGCGAGAAGCGGCCCGAGGATTGAGCGCGTTGCGAGACCAAGTGTGAGAAGTTGGTCCGGGCGAACGAAATAGTTGACCAGCAACGATGCGAAGAGAAGGCCGAACACGAGCAGGATGTTTGGCGTGCGTCCTTTTCGGACGAGGGCGTTGGCAGTGAATACGACGGCAAGGACGCCTGCGAAGACTGCCGCATTGACCACCCATGTCGATCCAAAGAGCAACGAAAGGTCGGTAACGCTACGCGTTTCGATCAGGAGAAACGCCGCGCCCATGACGAACAACATGGGATCGAACGACTGGCCGCGAAACAGTCCGGGGCCGAACACAGCGCGCGTCCCGATCAGCGCGATCAGCAGGATGGCCGCGACCATGGCGATGTAGCCGACGGGGATTTCTCCGGGGCTCAGGTAGAGAAAGGGCCAGTCGTCGGTTGCCGCTTCGACGTGGGTCGTATCCGGCGCGGGGAGGGTGCGCAGTCCGAAATTCGCCGCCAGCACGCGCGGATCGATTCCTTTGGTGACGATGAAGAAGCGGCCGCGCTGGATCGCATGAGGGACGATCACCGGATCGACGCCGGTGGCATCGTGCACGATCTTGTCGAGACGGTCCGAGAGCCATTCGCGCTCGGCAATGGAGAAGCTGACGCTCATCAATCCCGGCGTGCGCACATGGCGCCACGCCGAGCGCATCGCTTCCACCGTGTAAACGTAGTTGTCGAGCCGTAGCGACGACATCGCGGAAAAGACGGCGTGGGAATCGAGAAGACCGAAGTCGACGACATCGAACTGCCGGTTCGTTTGTTCAAAGAACGCACGGGCGTCGTTCACGACCGGAATGGTGCGAGGATCGGCATACGGCCGCTCGGGATGAAGGTCCCGCCCGATGTCGATGATGCGAGGATCGATGTCGACGGAGACGACTTCGCGGAAGCCCTGACGCAGTGCGGCGGCGACGTCATTCCCAGTGCCGGCGCCGACGACGAGCGCGCTGTCCCGGCGCGGTGCGAGCAGAAAGGGGAGACGATAGGTAGCCTCCGCGGAGGCTAGGCGCATCCGCACGTCAGGACTCAGCGCAGGATCGTTGAGGTGACGCGGGGAGAAGTCGTGGATGTATTGGTGAAAGTCGCGGTTCACCGACAGACGGATCGGAGCGCCGGTTACATCGCCAGCTCTGTCGAGATCGATGCGGTAGTACGGCGAGAAGATCGCGCCGCGGATCGATAACGTCGTGAAGAGAAGGACTGCGCCGAGCGCAATCCAGCTGGTCCAGCGGCGCGATACGAACGCCAGCGGAATGCCCCCCAGCGCGAACCAGACCGGTGGGGGCGTCTGGGCCGAAGAGACGATGGCCATGGCCACGACTCCTGCGAACGAGCCGGTCAGATCGACTGCGTACGCATCGAGCGCTTCCGAGGCTGCGAAGATTTCGCCGACCCGTGTGCCGGCCAGGAGAAAGACGATGACGACCGCAGCGAACAACGCGACGATCACCGCCATGCTCGATGCAAAGTTCTTCGCGTTTTCCATCCCCCACATGGCCACACTGCGTCCGGGAAAGCGGGTGTGAAGGATGTTCAGCTTCTCCGAGAATGCCAGCACGCCCGACAAGGCCGCCAAAGCAGGGAGGGTGAGGCCGAACAACGCCGGCCGTTTTCGCCCGAGGGCAACGCCCAGACCCATGCCCAGGAAGGCGCCGATCAGAAGAACGCTGCCGAGGTAGGCGAAGAGCGTTACCTGTTGCGACATCCAGCGGATGACGGCGAGCTCGAGCGAGAGAATCGAGAACGTGACGAGAAAGAGATCGCGGCGGCTTGTCCCGTTCACGGCGGGAGTCTAACAGCGGCCGGAGCTTCGGCTAGAGCATCGTGAGCACGTCCCTGATCTCGTTGTCAGGGAAACTTCCAAACACGGATGGGTAAGCCGCTCGCAGAAGTGGCGGAACGAGACGCGGCAATCGGGCGCGGCCAAGCCAAGCGCGAATCGATTGGATGGCATCGCGCCGCGCGCAGCACTGCAGGAACAACTGCTCGTACTTCGCGCCGGCGTGCGAATCATAGATCGTGGCTAGTTCTCTCTGTCGCCGTTCGCCGCCGTTCGCGCTTTTGTGCGCCGCGTGCATCCGGTAGACGGCGAGGTAGCGATCGTCGGGAACGAAAGCAACGCCCTTCTTCCGGGCGCGAAGGAACCAATCCCAGTCGAGCGCGAAGTTGAGGGACTCATCGAGCGGACCGGTCTCGGTCCACGACTTCCGCGTCCAGAACGCGCTCGGCTGAATGATGTAGTCGGCGAGTGCGAGGTCCATTTCGTTATGCATGCGCCTGACGTCGCTCCCGCGAGTTACTCGCTGCTTCTCAACGAGATGCGTGCAGTTGCCAAAGCGAACCTCGGCGCGCCCGGGATTGAGAACGCCGCCGATGTAAGGCAGCGTACCCGGCAGGTACATGTCATCCGAGTTCAGCCACGCGAGGATGTCGCCCGTGGCCCGCGCGAAACCGCGATTGATGGCCGCGGCCTGCCCATCGTCTTTTTCGCTCAACCACCAAGCCAGTTGGTGTTCGTACATCCTGATGATCTCGACGCTGCCGTCCGTGCTGCCGCCGTCGACGATGATGTATTCGAGGTTGGGGTAGTCCTGCCCGAGCACGGAGAGGATGGTCTGCTCGAGAAAGGGTGCCTGATCTAGCGAGGGGGTGACGACGGTGATTCGTGGAAGAGTCATCGCGCGAGCACTGACGATCGATCACTTCTTCACGGGCTCGATTGGAAATGCTTCTTCGATCACTCGCGCGAACTCTTCGCCTTCCTTGCCCGAGAGCAATCCGCGAAAGTCACTCCAAGGCCTCTTCGTATCGGCATGTTCAACGATGACGGTAACCTTCTCGCGGTCGGCGAAACCATCCAGCGGCTCGAGCAAACGAAGGCTACGTGCTGCGTCGTCGTATTCAGCTTTGAGGGTCTTGCTCATCGACCTCAACTCCGCGCCCTCCGCGTCTCCGCGTGAAACGTTTCATCAATAGTCAACGGCGATGAGGATGATCCGCTCTTGACAGGCTCGATGGGAAACGCTTCTTCGATCGCTCGCGCGAACGACGCGCCAGCTTCTCCGGAGAGTATGTTCTCCAAATCTCGCCACGGACGCGCCGGGCCGATGCCTTTTTTGTCGTCCTTGTCCATACCAGCTCGTAGTTTACGCGAGGACGAAGAACGCGGTCGCGCTCCCTTCTTGCACTCCCCGACGAGAGGCGATCTTGCCGGAATGTCCGGTAACTTTTGCCGGTTTTGCGATGTGAGTCCGCGAGACTCAATGTGAGGTAATCATATGAATTTCAACAAACTTACACTCAAGGCCCAGGAAGCCGTGGCTGAGGCGCAGAACCTTTCCCGAGGGGCGGGCAACCCGGAAGTTACCGCCGAACATCTATTGATCGCACTCCTGCGGCAGGAGGGCGGAATCGTCGGGCCGATCCTGACCAAACTCGGGATTCAGCCGGGGCAGATCGAGGCCGAGACCGCCGCAGAGATCGCCAAATACTCCCGCGTCGCCGGCGCCTCGGCGGAGCCGATCACCGGTCCGACTCTTCGGAAGGTCTTCGACGCCGCATTCAACGCCGCCACCCAGTTCAACGACGAGTACGTTTCGACCGAACACTTCCTGCTTGCGATCGCACAGACGAAAGAGGCGACCGCAGCAAAGATCCTCGCGCGGCACGGTGCCGTGCCCGACGCGCTGCTCAAAGCGCTGCAGTCGGTTCGCGGAACCCAGCGCGTGACCGACCAGAATCCGGAGGACAAGTACCAGGCTCTCGAGCGCTACGCGCGCGACCTCACCCAGCTCGCGCGCCGCGGCAAACTCGATCCCGTCATCGGCCGCGATGAAGAGATTCGCCGCGTGATTCAGGTGCTCTCGCGCAGAACGAAGAACAATCCCGTCCTGATCGGCGAGCCGGGTGTCGGCAAGACCGCCATCGTCGAGGGGCTGGCGCGGCGCGTGGTCGAAGGCGACGTTCCGGAAGGTCTCAAGAACAAGCGTGTTGTCGCGCTTGACCTCGGCGCGATGATCGCCGGCGCGAAATACCGCGGCGAATTCGAAGACCGCCTCAAGGCCGTCATCAAGGAAGTCGAGGAGAGCGAAGGAAACGTCGTTCTTTTCATCGATGAGCTCCACACGCTCATCGGCGCCGGCGCCTCGGAAGGGGCAATGGACGCCTCGAACATGCTCAAGCCCGCGCTGGCGCGAGGCGAGCTGCGCGCGATTGGCGCCACCACTCTCAACGAATATCAGAAGCACATCGAAAAGGACGCCGCGCTCGCCCGCCGCTTCCAGCCGGTCTTCGTCGGCGAGCCGACCGTCGAAGACACGATCGCCATTCTTCGCGGACTCAAAGAACGCTACGAAGTGCATCACGGTGTGAAGATTCAGGACTCCGCGATCGTCGCTGCGGCGATGTTGTCGCACCGCTACATCACCGACCGGTTCCTGCCCGACAAGGCGATCGACCTTGTCGACGAAGCGGCGTCGCGTCTGCGGATCGAGTTGACATCGATGCCGCAGGAGATTGACGAGCTGACGCGACGCATGACGCAGCTCCAGATCGAAAAGCAGGCGCTCTCCCGCGAGACCAATCCCGCTTCGAAACAACGCCTCGGCGAGATCGAGAGCGAGATCGGCGGGCTGCAGGAAAAGATCAGCACGCTGCGCACGCAGTGGGAAAACGAAAAGGGCGTCATCACGCAGATCACTGATCTCAAAAAGAAGATCGAAGAGACGCGCGAGGCTGCCAATGCCGCGGAGCGTCAGGGCGACCTGAACAAGGCGGCCGAGCTCCGCTACGGCGCGCTGCCGCAGTTCAATCGCGATCTCGAAGCCGCCTCGGCGCGCCTCATGGAGATGCAGAAGGGCGGCGCGCTTCTCCGGGAGGAAGTGACTGACGAAGACATCGCCGAGATCGTCTCGAAGTGGACCGGCGTACCGGTCACGCGAATGATGGAGTCGGAGATTCAGAAGCTCGTGCGGATGGAGGACAACCTCAAGCTCCGCGTCATCGGTCAGGAGGAGGCGATCACTGCCGTCTCCAACGCCGTGCGGCGCTCGCGCGCGGGGCTCAAGGATCCCAGCCGCCCGATCGGCTCATTCATCTTCATGGGACCGACCGGCGTCGGCAAGACGGAGCTGGCGCGTGCGCTGGCTGAGTTTCTATTCGACGACGAGAACGCCATGGTGCGCATCGACATGTCGGAGTACATGGAGCGCCACGCCGTGGCGCGGCTGATCGGCGCGCCGCCCGGCTACGTCGGATACGAGGAAGGTGGCCAGCTCACCGAGGCGATCCGGAGACGTCCGTATGCCGTGCTGCTGTTCGACGAGATCGAGAAAGCGCATCCCGAGGTCTTCAACATCATGTTGCAGATTCTGGATGACGGACGCCTCACCGATTCGAAGGGCCGCGTGGTCGACTTCAAGAACACGGTCATCATCATGACTTCGAACGTCGGCGCGCAGTTCATCTTCGACTATCAGAAATCGATGCAGACGCCGGCGCAGGAAGCGGAGATGGAGCGAAAGGTTCAGGAGGAACTGCACCGCCACTTCCGCCCCGAGTTTCTCAACCGCATCGACGACGTGATCATTTTCCACGCGCTCGACATGCAGCACATCAAGCGGATCATCGAGATCCAGATCCGCAAGCTGACCAAGATGATCGCCGACCGCGGCATCACCATCGAGATCAGCGACCACGCCAAAGAGCAGCTCGCGAAAGAGGGTTACGACCCGGCCTTCGGCGCGCGTCCGCTCAAGCGCGCGTTGCAGAAACTGATCATCGATCCGCTGGCGATGAAACTGCTCGAAGGAAAGTTCAAGCCGGGGGACATCGTCTTCGTCAACGTGGGTGACGATGGAAAGATCGAGCTGTCGCTCGAACCGGAGCCGGTCGCGGTGAACTAAGTTGACGCCGGCTCACCACCATGGTGTCGCCGGCGCAACGCAGCCACGCCTTGGTGCGCCGCAAGAAAGGTCCCGGTCAGCAGTAGTGGATACGCGGGTGACTCGTAGCCAACGGCGAAGACCCCGAACGACGTTACATCAATGATGGAGAGGATCATCAATCGTGCTGCGATTGCTGCGAAGATCCCGCCGATGAGGATCGCAATCATCCAATCGCCTCGCTGTCCGGCGTTCCATTTCCGCGTCAGGACAAAGAGCAGAAGCGCGACTACGAGTACCAGCGGAAAGGTGACCTGATAGAAACGGCCGATTGCGTTCAGAACGGCGAGCCGAAGGGTGTCGATCGAACTCAGGTCTGGCTCGCCCACGGTCTTCTCGTATTGATAAACCCCTATGCGCACGAGCGGGTCGTGTGGCTTGGGCAAATCCGTGCTGAGCGCGATGCGGTCGATCCGTCGCCCGCGCAATGACAGCACGAGTTGCGCGTCCGGCTCCTGCGCATGAATCTCGAAGCCTGCGTTCCGCGCCGGGGGGAAATCCTTCCAGCTTGTTCTTAGATGGTCGTACAGGTCGGGCGTCGGGAAACGCGTCACGCGCGCGCCGGGAACCGGCGTTCCGTCGGAATGTTCGACCGTGACGTCGAGCGAACCCTCCGCGTGAATGATCCATGCGACGAGATGCACCCGGCCGACGCTTCTTGCTCTCGGTGTCAGCGGCGTTCGAGTCGTCTCCGCGAACTCGCGCAGTTCGCGATCCGACCCTTCCGAATACGTCGGTGCGATATGGGAATCGGCGAACCTGGCAAGCCGCATGGCGCCAAAGAACCATCGACGGACAATTTCTCGCCGCTGACCGGACAGTAGTGGAGGGAGAAGAGAGGCGCGTGCTTCCCGCGCATCGAGGCGTCCGGAGAGGCGCGCCGCGTCGATCTCGCGGCTGACGCGGTCGTAGAAATTGGCGACCGCGGCTGACCCTCGCGCGTAGTAGCCCGCGTTCTGCACGGCCTCACGAAACGCCCACATGAGCATTCCATTCTCGAGGTCCGCGCTGCCCTGCCTCCAGTCCATTCCGAGCTTTCCCTCGAGCAGCGGACGGAGCTCTGCGAATGCGGGGCTCACGGCGTAGACGCGCTCCCGAACCTCTTTTGGCGCTGGTGTATGCGGCACCGGAGGATGCGGGCGCACGGCACTGAGGCTGCTGTAGGCGAGGACGAACGGACGCCATTTGAATTCGACGTCGGACCAGACGCCGTATCGGATGCCATTGGTGATGACGATGGCCGCATGCACCGCTACCAGGAAGAGCGCGGGCGGGACCAGCACCAACACGGCGCGTTTCCAGCGTGCCTGCCGGTCCCTGAGAACCCATGCCAGGACTCCGGCGGCTCCAAACACGGGAAGCGGAGCGATCCAGATGCTTTCTTCGCGAGTGTGCCAGAGCACCGCAAAGGCGACGCCAGCGAGGATGACCCAGGGAAGCACGTCGCGCCGGCGAGCGACGAGCCGCAGGAGGATGCCTGCCACACCTGCGCAGACCAGCAGAGAAAGTGCAGGATAGACGCCCTCACGCGAGACGTGATCGGCGATGTCGTTGCTGTAGCTCACCGGATTGAACGCGAGCACGGCAAACAGGGCGACGCGCGCGGGCGCCGAGCGAACTGATGGTGCAACTGCGCGCCAGACCGCCAGACACGCAAGCGTGTACAGCAATTGCTGCGCGAACAGCAAAGGAATGTGAAGCGACGAGATCGCCGCGATCCAGAGCGGATACCCTGGGCCTTTGATCAGCGTCAGATGGTTGTACGGCCCCATCCACTGACCTGCCATGATCGAGCGGGCCCGTTGCAGAAACCAGTAGTCGTCGATCGACGCCCAGCCGATCGCCTTGAGAGTTCCCACCGCTGTCAGCCAAAGGCGCGCAACGGCGACCGTGGCGATCGCGATCGGTTCCCATTTTGGGAGCCTCGTATGGTGCATCGCCCAATGATAGACGCGCGCAGGTGTGAGAAATGAAGGCTAACGCACCCTCATCGCGGCAGCGAGAGCACGATCTTGCCGGTTTGATAATCGGTGGTCGTCATCATCGCCCACACCTGCGAGCCGGTCGATTCGATCGTCACGTCGACCGACTCGCCATGGAGTTGCGGAAACTCGTGGCCGAGGTCGCCGGCCGCGAAGTAGCCGGTCGGGTCGGCGGCGAACTGTTTCTCGCCGATCACCCGCTGGTCTCGTGATGACATGAGCCGGACGACGATCGGCGCGCCGGAAACGGGACGGACCCAGGCGCGCAGGTTCAAGCGGGCGTTCGTCGGTACGCCCGGAACCACGATGCGGTCCTTCTGAAAGGCGTCTTCGGCGACCTCGGGGATAGTGACATCAGGCCAGTTTCCGGCGTGAACGACTGTCGAGAATTCCAGTTGCTTCGCCGCAGCGCGAGGCAGCGTCACGAGGATGAACGGCCGCTCTCCTGGCCCCGAGGCGAGGCGCTCGGTCTGGCCGGGATCGAGCGTGATCTCGCACGGCGCCGGCTTCGTTCCGCACGAACTGACGAGAACGCGAGCGCGCTTTGTGCTGGTGTTGCGGATGGTCTGATCGACGCGGAACCAGGTGCCGGCAGGACCGCCCACGGCGCCGAGGGTGCCGGCGATCGGAAGAAGGATCTCTTCGTTGCCCAGCGTTTCTGTGTCGAGCGCGGCGTTGGGAGGGATGTTGTAAAGGCGGATCGACATGCCGACGCGCGTCATCGGAAACGGGTCGAGCCACGACCATGCGCCCTTCGCGTGCTCGAGGCGATAGACGTGCTCTCCGATGGCGATCCAACCCTTTTCGGGATGCGTGGATACGACTTCGTGCTGGGGTGGAAATCCGAGCGCTTCGTAGTCGTGGTAGCCGAGGTTGACGGCCATCCGGTCGATGCGGAGTGTTCGCGCGGTACTGCGAAGTCGAAGCAGATCCTGGCCCCAGTCGAGATTGCTGTCGATGAGATCGCGTCCGGGATCGCGTCCCGCCAGCGCGTTGAAATAGGGGAAATAGTCGGGATGTGCGGCGAGCGATGCGACGATGTGCAGGCCAACAAGCAACATCGCGGCGATGCGAATCTCTTTGCGCGCGCTGTCGAGCAGCGCAACCGTTCCAATCGCGGCTGCGGCGGTCAGCGGCACGTAGACCGGCAGGACGTAACGCACGCCGAGGTCGAGAATGCTGGGCATGGCCACCGCGAATATCGCCACCGATCCCGCAAGCGCCTCGGCCATCGCCCATCGTCGCGAATGATTCGTCCACGCTGCCACGATGCCCGCGAACAGCAACGCGAAAAACGCAAGCGTCGTCTTCAGTCCAACAGCGGCAGGGAAGTACCACCAGAATCCGCTCTTGCTGATGTGGCCGAAGAGGTAGGAGTCGAAATCGGCGTGACCGATTTCGAGCAGACCGCCGACGCCGCGGAAAAATGAAGGCGCAGGCAACGGCATTGATTGCGGCAGATGCGACAGCAGAACGCGGTCGAGGATGCCGAACTCGCCGCGAAAATGTTGAAGCTCCGACAACCGGCCGACGGTGAAGGCGTATCCCGCCCAGATGACGGCCAACGTCACAGGCGGAACGATGAGAACCGTAGCCAACGCGCGCAGGCGCTCGCGCCGCCGCTCCGGGTCGCCGAGCAAACGCACGACATAAATTGCGGCGCAGACCGCGGGGACGTAGCCGATCGAAGAGAACTTCATCAGGATGCTGAAGCCGTAGCCGGCGCCGAGCAGCGCGGCGTGCAGGGCGTCCGGCTTGCGCAGCCACGCTGAGAAAGCGATCAGCGCGACGGCCAGTCCGGCGGTGGCGGCGGTGTCGAACGTGGCCAGTCCGGAGTAGCCGAGGATGATCGGCTGCATTGTGAAGAGCAGGATGGCGATGAGCGCCTCGAGTTCGCCGAATTCGCGCCGTATCCAGACGAAGAGAGCCCAGCCCGCGAGGATGAAAAAAAGCAGATTGCCGGCGCGCATGAGCACGAGATTCCGCTCGTACTTGCCGCGCCCATACACGAGGCTATGAATCTTCTGGAACCGGTTTCCCTCGACCGGCCATCGCATGCCGCCCGCCAGCGGTGCTGCCGCCATCACGATGCGCGGAAGCGGCGGGTTCTCCGGCTGTAGTTCGTATTGGTGGTATTGCAGGAGCTCGAGACCGGCGCCGATGTGCGTGGCCTCATCGACCGTGTCGGAGAACGTTCTCCAGGTCGAGGCGATGCGTACACAGCCGAGGAGGATCAGCAGCGCGGCCAGCATTGCAGGCCGGAGTTTCGGCAAGGGCTGCATCGGCGCGAATATAGCCGTTCAGGGGATGTAGTAGAGCGAGATTGATTTGCCCACACGGCGCGTGGGTTGCGGCGGCAGCCACCTGAGCGCGCCCTGCTCCTGCATCACCTGGCGGGGATGGTCGCTGATCGCGATCCATCCGTGAGAGCGGGTCCACATGCTGATCGGGTAGGCCGTTGGAAATCCGAGAGCCCGCAGATCGGCGGGACCCATGAGCGCGAAGGTGAGCGACGGGATGTGTTCGCGCCGGACGACGGAACGGAGGCGGAGGATGTCCTGTCCCCAATCGAGGTTGCTGTCGACGAGATAGCGCGAGGGGTCGCGCCCAGCGAAGAGGTTGAAGTAGGGGAAGTAGTCGGGATGTGCGAGCGCGGATGCGCCGAGGTGGCAGACGAGAAGCGCGATCGCGACGGCGGCGCTCGCTCTGGAGGCGTGCAGCATCGCCAGTACGGCCGCGGCCGAGGCAATGGCGAATGGCACGTAGAACGGGAGGATGTAGCGGATGCCGACGTCGAGCGTGCTCGGCATCGCGATGACGATCGTGGCGAGAGCGGCGATGCTCCATTCCGCGAAGGGCCAGCGCAAGGCACGGTCGCGCAGCGCAAACCAGGCGCCGGAGACGAAGAGCACGAGCGCGGCGATCGTCGTCTTCAACGCGACAGCAAACGGGAAATACCACCACCATCCGGTGTTGCTGAGTTGTCCGCAAAGAAAGGTTTGGAATCCCTCCTGGTTCGTTCGGTGAATGGCGCTGATGCCGACGAAAAACTCAGGCGCAGGCAGCGGCGTGGAGGGGCTGATGTGCGCGAGAAGATGCTGCACCGAGTGCGGGTACGTATCCATCCACGGCTGCAGCTCCGCGAATGTGTGCACCGTGAATCCGTAGCCTGCCCAGATCACGAGGAGTGTCACGGCCGCTGCGGGCAGCATCGTGACGATGGCGCGTCCGAACTTGTGCCGTAGCTCTGCATCGCGAAACAAGCGGACGGCCGCGATGGCAACGCAGGTCACCGGCACGAAGACGATGCTGGAGAATTTGCAGTTGATGCTGAAGCCGAACGCGGCGCCAAAGATGAGTGCGCGCGTCAGATCGGGGCGGCGCAGCCAATGCAGAAACGCCAGAAGGGCGACGGCCAGACCGGCTACTGCAGGGCCGTCGTGCGTAGCCAGCGCCGAGTAGCCGAGGACGACCGGCTCCATCGTGAAGAGGAAGGTGGCCGCGAGCGCGCCGGCGTCACCGAGCGCATCGCGCGCGGCGAAGAAAAGCGCGATGGCTGCAATGACGAAGAAGACGAGCGTGCCGGCGCGCGCGCGAAAGAGATTGGCTTTGTACTCGCCGTGTCCGTAGAAGACGCTGTGAATCTGATTACTGAACGTGCCCGTCGGATCGAAACGCATTCCGCCCAGCTCGGGAATGAAGGCGAAGATGAGCGGTGCGAGCGGCGGGTTCTCGCTCTGCAGGTTGAAGCGGTGATACTCGAGCAGTTCCATTCCCACGCCGACGTGGGCCGACTCGTCGTTGGTTACTGAAAAGACGCGGAACGTGGTGGCCATGCGGATGGCACCGATCGCGATGAGCAACGCGGCAAGAGTGGCGGGACGAAATGCGAAGCGCTGCATTTTGGGCGGGGATTCTACTGCGCGCCCACTGAACCCCATTTCTCACGCGAAGCCGCGAAGGTCGCGAAGGATCGCATCGCAAACATCCAACCTTCGCGTCTTCGCGTGAGAAAGTCTTAGCCGTGGTGGAAGGCTGCTACGGAATCCGATACAACCGAATCGACTTTCCCACCCGCTCATACGTTTCCGGCAGCCACCGCCACCCACCCTCGGCGCCCGAGAGTTGGTACGAGTGGTCGCTGACCGCTACCCATCCGTGTGATTCCGTCCAAGGACTGGCAAGCTCGACGGGCGGAAAGCCGAGGGCCACGTAATCGGCCGGACCCATCAGCGATGCAGCGAGCTTTTCGATGTGCTCGCGCCGCGCGACGCTGCGAAGGCGGAGGATGTCCTGGCCCCAGTCGATGTTGCTGTCGACGAGGTAGCGCGACGGGTCGGAGCCGCCGAAGGCGTTGAAGTATGGGAAGTAGTCGGG
>DATLVW010000597.1:0-5336 GCA_035577085.1 Thermoanaerobaculia bacterium | reverse complement strand
CGTTTTGTGCGGATCGAGAATGACGGAGTCGGCCTGCTCGATGCCGCGCATGGCCGCGCGTCCGCGCTCGGTCAGCAGGAAGAATGCCCCGTACGCGCCGTCGACGTGAAACCAGAGCGACTCCGACTTCGCGATTTTGCCCAGGGCATCCAGGTCATCGACGGCGCCCGTTGCTGTCGTTCCCGCGCTGCCGCAGATCATGAACGGCGTGAGGCCGGCGGCGCGGTCGCGGGCGATGGTTTCAACGAGCAAGTCTGCACGAACGCGAAACTTCGCGTCGCTCGGAATCTCGCGGAGGTTCGCAGCGGGGAAGCCGGCCAGGATCGCGGCTTTCTGAAAGGCGTGATGCGTCTGATCACCGCAGTAGAGCGTTGCTTGCCGGAAATCGTCGCCGAGGAGGGCGCGGCGGGCGGCGATGATGGCGGTGAGATTGGCGAGCGAACCGCCGCTTGTGAGGACGCCGCCGCTGCCCTCGCCGTAGCCGATGATCTCGCAGAACCAGCGAACGACATTCGCTTCGATTTGGGCGAGCAGTGGAGCCGCGGCGCAGACGCCGACGTAGCGATTCACCGCATTGGCGATCAAGTCGGCGACCGCTGCGTGAAAGATCCCACCGCCCGGGATGAAGGCGAGATAGCCGGGGCCGGCGGCGTTGAACGAGCGCGGGATGGCCTCGTCGAAAAGAAAGTCGAGGAGCTGGTCATAGGGCGTCGCGCTGCCCGGCAAAGGCTCGATGAGCGTGCGGGCACGATCGGTTGCCCCCTCCACGTTCGAGGCGGGCTGATGCGGCAGCGACTCGATGTGCTCGACGATGCGCTGCATGGCGCTGTCAACGAGGCGGTGCATTTCGGCGGCGTCCGGTTCGAGTGGGTAGGTGGTCACGGCGCGGATGATATCTGGTGCGGGAGTCGCGGCTCGGGAGTCGGGGGTCGGAGCGGCCTTCCGTCATCCGATGCTGTGTCGCCCAAGACTTGACACGCCGGGAATGAGCCCGATCAAGGGAGCCGAAGGAGTCGGATCGGACGTTCCGTGATTCGACTCTGGTAGCCGAGGACTTGACGAGTGCTACGAGTGAGACCCAAGCGATCTCGCTCCGACTCCCGACCCCCGATTTCCGACTCCCCGAACAGAAACACTTCGGTTACGCACGTGACCCAGCTCACTTTTGCAACTTAACCCATGTAGAATCATCGCCGGGTCTTGGAGGATCACACATGCGCATTCGAATTCTGTTCATCAGTGCACTTCTCATCGCCCTTGCCAGCGTGCTGTCGGCGAAGGAAGTCTGGCTGAGCATCGGTGGCACCACTGCCAACGGAACCTTCAAAACCGACGCGCGCATCTTCAATCCTTCAACGACCAAAGATATCCAGATCCAGGCGTACTACCTTCCGGTCGGCAACATCGATAACTCCGCCGTGCAGCCTCTGCCGCCGATCACCGTTTTGAAACGGCAGATGGTTGTGTACAACGACGTCGTGACCTCCCTCTTTCATAGCAGCGGTCTGGGCGCGATCCGCTTGAAATCGGATGACGACTTCGTCGCCACGCAGCGCATTTATGCCGTGGCAGCCAACGGCAGCCTTGGCCAGTTCGTCGGCGGCGTCGATGCAACGAGCGCGAAGACCAAGGGCGTCATCATTCAGTTGGCGGCCGGTGGTGCATTCCGGACGAACGTCGGCGCGGCCAACCCGAACGCAACCGCTGCGACGGTGACGTGGCATCTGTACGACAAGAACAACGCCGTGGTCGGCACCCCGTTCGTCGTGACGATGCCGCCGTACGCGGTCATCTCGCCGAGTGGTCTCGCTGGCTATGCCGTCGGCGGTAGCGGCGCCGACCTGACCGATGCATGGCTCAGCTACAGTTCCGACCTGCCGATCGTCGCGTATGGATCCGTCATCGACAACGGAACGACCGATCCTACCTACATCCCGGCGTCCGAAGACACCGGCGTCACGCAATCGACGACACCGAGCGGAACGGTGTTTGTCGTAGCGGAGCATGGCGGAACGGGCACCAGTTCCGCCATCGACATTACGCCGGAGATTACATCAACGTCGATCAAGCCCGGCGATACGGTTACGTTCCGGATCAGCGCCCGCGAAAGCACGCACGGCTTCCGCCTGATCGATCCGAACGGCGTCATCCTCGCCGATCTCACGGTCGCTCAGGACGCTGCACCGATTGAAAGGACGTTTACGATGAGTGTCCAGGGAACGTACGTTTACTACTGCACGATCACGACGTGCAGCCCGGGCCACCTCAACATGCAGGGATCCTTCGTCGTGGGCAAGCCGTCGCAAGATCCGCCGGGATACTGAAGTTGAGGGAGTCGGTGATCGGGTGTCGGGGGTCGTAGAGACTTTGCCCGGGTCTTACTACCGGCGAGAACAGCGGCGGCGAGGACGCCGCCGATGCGTTGCGGGAACTCCGCTCCCACTCCCGCCCCCCCACTCCCCACCCCCGCACGGGCGCGCCCTCACGTCTCGTAATCCGGCGAGTACGTTACCAGCTCGTTCAGGAAGCTTGCCTTTGCCCGATTGGCGTCGTCGTCGACTTTGAGAAGGTCGCGGATCGAGATCATGCCGACGAGGTTGCCGCGATGGACGACCGGCAGGTGACGGCAATTGCACTCGTGCATCTTCTGCAGTGCGTCGTTGATGTCGTCGTTCGGCGTGGCAACCATCAAGTCCTTCGTCATCACGCTGTCGACGCGCGTCTCGTCCGGATTGCGCCCCTCGGCGACAATACGCGTCACGACGTCGCGCTCCGAGAAAATGCCGACCAGTCTCCCGGCATCGAGCACCGCGATTGCGCCGATGTTGGCGTTGTTCATCGTTCGGGCAACGTCGCGGACGCTGTCCGACGGTTTCGCGTGTACGAGCGAGCGTCCCTGGATGATCTCGCCGATCAGTTTCATACGAGCTCCTGTTCGAGAGTCCTCTTGCGGTTGATGCTGCCGAGACCGTCGTACGCGGCGTACTTGTAAGCCTCGCTCAGGGTTGGGAAGTTGAACACGCAGTCGATGAAGGCATTGATCGTGCCGTTGAACTGCATGACCATCATGCCGATGTGCAGATGCTCGGACGCGTTCTCGCCGACGATGTGAACGCCGAGGAGTTTGAGCGATTCGGGATCGAAGACGAGCTTGATGAGCCCTTTGAGGTCGCCGATGATCTCGCCGCGCGCGTTGTCGCGGTAGTACGCGCGCCCCACGGCACACGCAGTCCCGGCCTTGCGGCAATCCTCTTCATTCAGCCCCACCGTTGCCACCTCGGGGATCGTATAGATGGCGTAGGGGAGGATCGACGCCACGCGCGTTTTGTATTTGAGGTTGAACGCGTGAACCATGGCCACGCGCGCCTGTTCCATCGACGTCGATGCCAGCGCGGGAAAGCCGATCACGTCGCCGGCGGCGTAGATGTTCGGCACGGATGTCTGATAATTCTCGTCGACGGCGATGAGGCCGCGCGCGCCGGTCTTCACGCCGACGGCGTCGAGGTTGAGCCCTTCGACATTGCTCGACCGGCCGGCGGCGTAGAGCACGTTGTCGACGACCATGCACTCGCCGCCCTTGAGGGTCAGCGAAGCCTGGTGGTCGCAGCGCTCGATGGAATCGACGTCCATGCCGAGGTGCATGGTGATACCGAGACGGTTCTGAAACTCGCCGAGGAGGATGCGCACGATCTCACGGTCGATGTTCGGCAGAAGGCCGGTCCGGCCGTCGATCAGGTGTACTTCCACGCCCAACGCCGCGAAGATGGATGCGTACTCGACGCCGATGATGCCTGCGCCGACGACGGCCATGCGCTCGGGAATCCGGTCGATGCCGAGGATGGTGTCGCTGTCGCAGATGACGTCTTCGTCGAACGGAACGTGATCGGGCCGGTGCGGCGACGAGCCGGTGGCGATGAGCACGACACTGCCGTCGATGACCTCCTCGCCGACTGCGTTCTTGATGGCGATGCGCGTCGGTGAGACGAAGCGGGCGTCGCCTTCGTAGCGGTCGATCTTGTGCCGCCGCAGGTTGTCGTCGATCCGCTTCCACTCGTGCGCGACGACGCGGTCTTTGCGGTACATGAAATCGGCGACCGTGATGCAGTTGATGGTGACTTCGATCGATCCCTCACGGAATCCGCGCTGGCGAAAGCCGGAGAGGTGGAGAGCGGACTCGCGGAGCGTCTTGGATGGGATCGTGCCGGTGTTGACGCAGGCGCCGCCGAGCACCGGCTCACGCTCGATGAGAGCGACGCTCTTGCCGAAGTAGGCCGCCTGCGCAGCCCCTTTCTCGCCGGCCGGTCCGGAGCCGATGACGATCAGGTCATACATGGGGTGTGGGTTGTGGGGAGTAGGGGGTGGGAGATCGAACTTCGCGAACGGGTCTCCTTCTCGCTACGACCCAACTCTTCAAACCATTTCACGCGGAGGCGCGGAGACCACGGAGGTTTTCTCGGCGTGCTCCGCGTCTCCGCGTGAAACGCTTTTCTTGCACTTGGAGATAGATCGAGATTCGCTCTCCCACCCCCCACCCCCTACTCCCCACACCCTCAGTAAGCAAGCAACGAATGAACAGGCGTGCCATCGAGTTTGGTCCGTCCATCGAGGAACGTCAACTCGATCACGAATCCGGCGGCGACGACGGTGGCGCCGCATTCGCGAACCAGCGTTACGGAGCAGGCTGCGGTTCCGCCGGTGGCGAGCACGTCGTCGATGATCAGAACGCGGTCATCGGCGGTGAGTGCATCGTCATGGATCTCCAGGATGCCGCTGCCATATTCGAGCGTGTATTCGCTGCGGCGCGTTTTCGCGGGCAGCTTGCCCGGTTTGCGGATCGGCACGAAGCCGGCGCCGAGCACGCGCGCCACCCCGCTGCCGAAGATGAAGCCGCGCGACTCGATGGCGACGACGCTGGTGATGCCGGCGTCCATGAACGGCTCCGCCAGTGAGTGAGAGACGTAGTCGAGCGCGGCGTGCGAGCGAAGTAGCGGGGTGATGTCTTTGAAGACGATGCCGGGCTTCGGAAAGTCCGGAACGTCGCGGATGTACGGTCGCAGGTCCATCAGAACTTCACGTCGAAGTCACCGAGGCGGCCGGTGAAGTCCTTCGATTCCTGATCGATGCTGGTGACTTCCGCGTAACGCGGGCCTTCCTTCAGCTCTTCGATCCACTCGTCAATGACGCCCTTTTCGCCTTCGACGATTGCTTCGACATAGCCGTCGCGGCTGTTCTCGATGGAGCCCTTGAGCCCGAGGCGGCGCGCGACGCGCGTGGCGAAAAAGCGGTAACCAACGCCCTGGACCTTGCCGTGAATGCGGATGATTCTCTGTTCCCTG
>DATLVW010000596.1:0-2018 GCA_035577085.1 Thermoanaerobaculia bacterium | reverse complement strand
AACCTTTGCCGCGCTGTCCTCGGCCACTTCCTCCAGCTCGTTCCTGATCGCAGCGCGCACGCGTCCCGAGTCGCGCGCGCGGCGAGGCATCGAGGTTTCGTCTTTCTCGCTCGGGTGGCGCCGCTCCTCGCCTTTGCGGCGGCGATCGTCTTCGTCGTCGGTCATGGCTGGAATACCGCGAGGAGTATCTGCGTGAGGAAGTAGTCGACGACCAGGATCAGGATGCTCGCGGCCACCACGGTGCGCGTGGTGGCGTTTCCGACGCCTTCCGTTCCACCGGTGGTCTTCAACCCGTGATAGCAGGCGACGAGCGAGATGATCCCTCCGAAGACGAAGGGCTTGGTCAATCCCTGAATGAAGTCGTTCGGGATGTACTTGAGCGTGAATCCACCGGACAGTATTTGCTCGAATACCGTTCGCCAGTAAAGCGATGCCGGCTTGCCGAGGTAGAATTTCGCGATGACGCTGCCGCCGAGGATGCCGACGAAGTCGTTGATGACGGTCAGCATCGGGAGCATGATGAGCGATGCGAGGACGCGCGGCGTCACCAGCTTCTTGATCGGGTCGGTGCCCAGCGTGTTGAGCGCGTCGATCTGCTCCGTGACGCGCATCGATCCGAGCTGCGCGGCGATTCCCGATCCGACGCGTCCCGCGACCATCAAGCCGGCAAGCACTGGCCCGAGCTCGCGGATCATCGAGCCGGCGATGAGTCGGCCGATGTAGTCCGTCGCCCCGAACGTCTGCAGCTGCACCGCCGACTGTAGCGCGAGCACCATCCCGGTGAAGAATCCGGTGAGGAGCACGATCCCGATCGACCCGACGCCGATCGCGTCCATTTGCTGGAAGAGATCCGCCGTATAAAACGGCTTGACGAAGATGAAGCCGAGCGCCTTTCCGGCCAGGACGAAGAACTCCTGGAGGGAGTGGACGCCACGTTTGGCCGCGTCGTTGAAGCTTTCGAGGATCAAATAATTGGCGTCATGGTAGGATCGGAGCGTACCGCTTGACCCACCCACCGGGCAAGGGGTGGCCCGTTGCTCGCGGTTGGCCCCGCATTAACTTGGGCTTGTCGAAGCGCGTGAAATCTGCAACGGAACGGGCGAGAGGCGTCAGCTACGCAGATGCCAGTTTGAAGTTCACGACGCCCTGACTCTACTACTGGCGTTCTGGGCACGAGCAGTCACATGAACAGCACAGGGATAAGTCAGGGCGTAGTAAACTAAAAAGACTGACAACTCTCCAGCTGTCGCCTCGCGCCCGTTCCGTTGCAGTTAACAATTACTCGCAAAATAACTCCGTGATCGAGACAATCTCCCGAGACCGACTGATCGAGCTCCTGGAAGCCGGCGCCAACCAGCGCATCGCGATCATAGGTGACGCGATGCTGGACGTCTACCTCCGCGGCGACGTCGACCGCATTTCTCCCGAGGCACCGGTTCCGGTGGTTCGGGTTCGCGACAAGGAGCTGGCGCTGGGCGGTGCCGCCAACGTGGCGCAGAACATTTTCGCGATTGGAGCGCAGTGTGATCTGGTCTGCGCCGTCGGCGAGGATGCCGAAGGCCAGGTGATCAAGGCGATGCTCCGCGACATCGACTCGGACGGACGATCGGTAGTTACGGTCGGCCGGCGGACGACTACCAAGACGAGGGTCCTCGCCCGGTCGCAGCAGGTCGTTCGCTTCGACGAAGAGGAGGATACCGACATCACCGGCGATGAAGTAGCGGGGCTTCTCGATGCGGCGGTGCGTGCAATCGACAACGCCGACGCCCTCGTGCTCGAGGACTACAACAAGGGTGTGCTGACTCCGGTTTTGATCGGGCCAGTGATGCACCAGGCGACTGCACGCGGGATGCCGATCGTGGTCGATCCCAAGTATCGGAATTTCTTTGCCTACAAGGGCGCGACGATCTTCAAGCCCAACAAGCGCGAGCTCGAGAGCGCTCTTGGAGCGGCCGTCGACCTCGAGCACCCGGAAGCGCTCCCCGAATCCATCAAGCGACTTGGCGTCGAGCACCTGC